>NZ_AQOJ01000135.1:0-11568 GCF_000364685.1 Xanthomonas sp. SHU 166 | reverse complement strand
GCGCCGCCAGCGGCCGCGCAGGCGCGGGCGACGACCGCGCCGCACCGTCCCGGCGGGACCGCACACGGCGCGGCGCTTACAATGGCCGCCACTTCGCCAACGAGACCGCCGTGTCCAAGCAATCCAAAGCCAAGCGCGACAAGCGCAAGAAGCAGCAGTCGCCGCGCCCCTTCGCCCGCCTGGGCCGCGAGCAGCCCATCGCCAACCACGCCGTGCTGCAGAACGAGAGCGGCCGCGTGCTGGCCGCGATCGGCCTGCAGGGTCGCCAGTGGTTGCTGTCGGTCGGTGGCCAGACCATGGGCAATGCCGACAATCCGGTGCCGATGCTGGCGATGCTCAAGCACCTGGCCAACCTGCAGGAGCAGGAAGGCAACACCATCACCCTGGACTACTCCGCGCAGCTGCAGCAGATGATCGACGCGCTGGCGGCCGAGGCCGGCCAGACCCCGACCGAGTACCTGGACGCGCTGGTTGCCGAGTTCGCGGCGGGCGATGGCGCGGCAGAGGATGCGGACGAGGACGGGGCCGACGCCGAGAAGACGACGAACGATACCGACCCGGTGGAGGCCGACGGCAGCGCGGCGACCGACGCCGACGGCACGCACAAGCCGGCCTGACCTGGCGCGTGGCGGTCTACATCGACGATGCGGTGCATCCCTGGCGCGGCCAGCGCTGGGGCCACCTGCTCGCCGACACGCTGGACGAACTGCACGCCATGGCGGCGCGGCTGGGCATTCCCCGCCGCGCCTTCCAGAACAAGCTCAGCGGCGCGCACTACGACGTGCCCGCCGCCCTGCGCGACGACGCGATCCGCCTGGGTGCGGTGCCGGTCTCGCGGCACAGCGACCGCGAGCTGCTGAAAGCATTGATCCGCAATGCACGTGCGCAGGCGCGCGGCGAGGCGCGGTGAACGGCGGCGCCACGTCCGCCTAGAACGGATCGCTGCCCGGGCGCAGTTCGATGTCCAGCAGCGCCGCCAGGCGCCGCATGTCCTCGTCGTCGCGGCTGAGCGCCATCCACCCGGCGTACGCATCGCCCTCGGTGTCCCAGCACCAGAGGGTGTAGCCGTGTTCGCGCAGGCGGTCGTAGGCCACGTTCAGCAGCGCCGGCACGTCATGGCTGTCGAGGAAGTCCTCGTCGTCCACGTCGCCGCCCCAATCGATGCGCAGATTCCAGCGCGTCGCCAGTTCGTCGATCGCGCCGATCAGCGACTCGGTGTCCTTCCAGTCCACGTAGAAGCCGGCACTCCAGTCGATGGCATCCTTCAGCGTCCACAACCAGCCGTCGTCCTCCTCGCCCTCGTGCTCGGCGCGCGCTTCGCGGAACGCGTTGAACTGACGCAGCGCACTTTCCTCGTCGCCGGGATTGATCAGCAGCAGCAGGTTCCAGATCAGCCCTTGCTGGGTGTCCGGATCGTCGTCGAGCTCGTCGTGCAGATCGTCGGGATCGTCGTAATCGGTGCTGTTGTCGGGCATGGCGTGAGCCGGCGGATGGAAGGGAAGGTGCAAGTGTGCCGTGCCCGCCGCGGCGACGGAAGCGCACGGAACTCGGCAACGGCGCCGCAGGCGTTTATCCTTCGCAGCCCGGAAGACGGCGCTGTCCGCCGCCACGCGAAGCCACCACGATGTCCGACACGCCCCCCGACCGCCTGGCGGTCAGCCCGCAGAGCCCCTTCCACGATGCCGAGACGCTGTCGCGCGGCGTCGGCATCCGCTTCAACGGCGTGGAGCGCGACAACGTCGAGGAGTACTCGATCAGCGAAGGCTGGATCCGCGTCCAGGTCGGCAAGGCGCGCGACCGCCGCGGCAACCCGATGACCATGAAGGTCAAGGGCACGGTCGAAGCCTTCTGGCTCGACGCCAAGTAGGCGCGACCGCCGGCAGGCGCCGCGCCTGCCGGCATGTTGCTGCGACGCACGGCCGCACGCCGCGGCCCCGGCGCCGCACCTCAGGGCTTGAGCCGATAGCCGCTGCGGAAGATCGCCCACACCACGCCAAGGCACAGCGCCAGGAACGCCAGGGTCATGCCCAGGCTGACCGCGATGTGCACGTCGGCCTTGCCGTAGAACGCCCAGCGGAAGCCGCTGACCAGGTACACCACCGGGTTGAACAGGCTGATCTTCTGCCACAGCGGCGGCAGCATGTTGATCGAGTAGAAGCTGCCGCCGAGGAAGGTCAGCGGCGTGATCACCATCAGCGGGATCACCTGCAGCTTCTCGAAGCCGTCGGCCCACACGCCGATGATGAAGCCGAACAGGCTGAAGGTCAGCGCGGTCAGCACCAGGAAGCCGAACATCCACAGCGGATGCGCGATCTCGTACGGCACGAAGGCGCGTGCGGTGAGCAGGATCAGCAGGCCCAGCAGCACCGACTTGCTGGCCGCCGCGCCGACGTAGCCGATCACCACCTCCCACCACGCCACCGGCGCCGACAGCACCTCGTAGATGGTGCCGGCCCAGCGCGGCATGTAGATGCCGAAGGAGGCGTTGGAGATGCTTTCGCTGAGCAGCGACAGCATCACCAGCCCGGGGATGATGTAGGCGCCGTAGCTGATGCCGTCGATGGCGCCCATGCGCGAACCGATCGCCGCGCCGAACACCACGAAGTACAGCGAGGTCGACAGCACCGGCGAGGCGATGGACTGGGTCAGCGTGCGGAAGGTGCGCGCCATCTCGAAGCGGTAGATCGCGGCGATCGCGTGCAGGTTCATGCGCGCACCTCCGCCGCGGCCGACGCCGGCCGCACCAGATTGACGAAGATCTCCTCCAGCGAACTCTCGCTGGACTGCAGATCCTTGATCTCCACGCCCTGCGCCTCCAGTTGCCGCAGCAGCGGGCCGATGCCGGTCTGCGCGGCCTGCGCGTCGTAGGTGTAGGTCAGTGTCGTACCGTCGGCGGACAGCTCCAATGGCTGCGCCGCCAGCGCCGGCGGCAACGCGTGCAGCGGTGCCTGCAGGGTCAGCGCCAGTTGCTTCTTGCCGAGCTTGCGCATCAGCGTGCGCTTGTCCTCCACCAGCACCAGTTCGCCGCGATTGACCACGCCCACGCGGTCGGCCATGTCCTCGGCTTCCTCGATGTAGTGCGTGGTCAGGATGATGGTGGTGCCCTGCTCGCGCAGGCGCCGCACCATCTGCCACATGTCGTGGCGCAGCTCCACGTCGACCCCGGCGGTGGGTTCGTCCAGGAACAGGATTGACGGCTCGTGCGCCAGCGCCTTGGCGATCAGCACGCGCCGCTTCATGCCGCCGGACAGGGTGGAGATGCGGCTGACGCGCTTGTCCCACAGCGACAGCTCGCGCAGCACCCGCTCCAGGTGGGCGTCGTCGCGCGGCTTGCCGAACAGGCCGCGGCTGAAGCGCACCGTCGCCCACACCGTCTCGAACGCATCGGTGGCCAGTTCCTGCGGCACCAGGCCGATCTTGCCGCGCGCGGCGCGGTAGTCGCGCACGATGTCGTGGCCATCGGCCAACACCCGGCCGCTGCTGGGATTGACCAGCCCGCAGATGATGCTGATCAGCGTGGTCTTGCCGGCACCGTTGGGGCCGAGCAGGGCGAAGATCTCGCCGCGATGGATCTCCAGGTCGATGCCCTTCAGTGCCTGGAAACCCCCGGCGTAGGTCTTGGTCAGGTGTTGTACGGAAATGATCGGCGACACGGGAACTCCCTGGGCGCGCGGCGGCTGCGGAAACGGCCCCCAGGGTAGAAGCCGGCTCGTGATGGATAAATCCCGATCCGGCGGAAGCACTCTCCCGCGTGCGGGACAGTGCGTCGGCCGATGCCTGCACACGCAGCGCAACGTGACCGTCTTGGCCGTGGCGACGCCTGGTTAGCCTTGTCCGGTGTCGACGTCGACGACGGCCGGTCGCGCAGGGCGCGGCCACGGCAGCACGCGCCAGCCGAAGTTGACTCCGGCCGCCGCCAGCAGGATCAGCAGCGCCCCGAGTACCTGTGTCCACGCCAGCGACTGACCGAAGGCGATGCGATCGACCGCGATCGCCACCACCGGATAGATGAATGACAGCGCGCCGATCATTGCTGTGGGCAGTTTCTGGATGGCGCCGTACAGCAGCACGTACATCACCCCGGTATTGACCACGCCGAGCACGACCAGGTCCAGCCACTGGCCGGGACGGGCAGGCAAGGCATCGAAATGCACGAACGGCGCCAGCAACACGATGCCGATGCCCAGTTGCAGCAGCGCGAGCAGATGCGGCGGCGTGCCTTTCAGGTGCTTGGTGACGATCGACGACACCGCGTACAGAAACGCGGCACCGAGCGCCAGGGCGACGCCCTGCAGATACTCGCCCGGCACCGCGAGCACCGCAGGCGCGATGCGCACCACGCCCACCAGACCGACGAACGCCACCGCCAGCCACCCCACGGTCGAGGCGCTGATGCGCTCGCGGAACACGAGCGCGCCGAGCCCGACCAGCATGAACGGCTGCGTGTTGTAGACCGCGGTGGCCATGGAGATCGAGGCGCGGCCGTAGGCGGCGAACAGCAGCAGCCAGTTGCCCACGATCGCGATCCCGCCGAGCAGCACCAGCGCCAGCATCCGCGGCGAGAACGCCTTGCGCCGCAACAGGCCCAGCGCCGCGCAGACGATGAGCAGCGTGGCCGCGCCGAACAGGCAGCGGAAGAACACCACGTTGAACGGCGACTGCCCCGACGACACCACCAGCCAGCCGATCGTGCCGGACATGAGCATGGCCACGACCATCTCGGCCGCACCACGGCGAATCTCGTTCGAGGCCATCCCGGTTCCCTTCAATGCTGCGAACAGCCGTCATTGTAGAAACCGCAATTCCGCCAGAACATGCTTAAAATTAGGCCAATTGCGGAATTCACCAAAAAAAGGAAGGTCACCATGCAAACCCGCCTTTCCCCTCCCGCCATCGCCCCACTCGACGCGATCGACCGCGCCATCCTGGCTGCATTGGCGCAAGACGCGCGCATGGCGACCAGCGAACTGGCCCGGCAGATCGGCCTGTCGGCCCCGGCGACCGCCGACCGCGTGCGCCGGCTGCAGCACCAGGGCGTGATCGCCGGATTCACGGTCGAGCTCGATCCGCGCGCGCTGGGCTACACCTTGCAGGCGATCGTGCGGGTCAAACCGCTGCCGGGGCAGTTGCACCTGGTGGAGGAACTGCTGCAGCGCATCCCGGAATTCGTCGAGTGCGACAAGGTGACCGGCGAGGACTGCTTCATCTGCCGGCTGTACCTGCGCAACATCGAGCACCTGGACAGCATCCTGGCAAAAGTCACCGATCGCGCCGAAACCAACTCCGCCATCGTGAAGTCGACCCCGGTGCCGCGACGGCTGCCGCCGCTGGCCGAGGACGCCTAGCGCGATGCGCTAGCCACGCGGCTTGCAACAGACCACACAGCGCCAGGGGCGTAGGCCGGCGTGCGCCCCTGGCGGGCAGAAAGCGACGAGCAGTGAACCGGCGCGCGCCGAAAGTGGCATCGCGGCGAGCCCAAAACGACGCCAGGAAGCCGCTTTCACGAATCCCCATTCCCGACTCCCCATTCGCGGCCGTCGATCAACTCTTGCGCCGCGCCTCCAGCAGATCCAGGTTGCGGATCAGCCGCCGGGCGATCTCGTCGGAGATCTTGCGCTGGCGGGTCAGCTTGAACAGTTCCTGGCGTTCGGCCTGCAGGCCGGCGTGCCGCAGCTGGCGCAGCACCGCGTCCAGGCGCCGCGCCTCCTCCGGATCGCTCTCCATCGCCTCGCCATGGTCGAGATGGCGCTGGTACAGCGCGCTGACCCGGTTGGCGGCCTCGTTGTAGAGATCGGCGTGCTCGCTGTCCTGCACCAGCCGCTGGCGCAGCTTCTCCACCGCCGCCAGCGCCGCGCGCGAAGACTCGCGGCGGGCCAGGTCTTCCTCCAGGCGATCGGTCGGCTCTTCCGGCAACTCCAGGCCGCGCAGCAACCGCGGCAGACCGATGCTGGCGACCAGCAGCGAGGTGACGATCACCGCGCTGGCCAGGAAGATCGCCAGGTCGCGCGCCGGGAACGCGGCGCCGCTGGGCAGGACCAGCGGCAGGGTCAGCACGCCGGCCAGGGTGATCGCGCCGCGCACGCCGGCCAGCGAGGTCGCCACCACGATCCGCCACGGCGGGCTCTGCCGGTCCTCGCCGCGACGGCGCGCCTTGAGCAGGGTCCAGCGCAGCGACAGCCACACCCACAGGAAGCGCAGCAACAGCAGGCCGACGTAGATCGCCAGCGCATAGGCAGGCAGCCACCACGGGTCCAGGTGGCCGGCTTCGTCCATGTTGTGCATGGCGCCCTGCACGATGCCCGGCAACTGCTCGCCGAGCAGCACGAACATGATGCCGTTGAGGGTGAACTGCACCATGTCCCACACCGCCGAGCGCTGCACGCGCATGCTGCCCGGCGCGCGGCCGCTCAGCTCCACGTAGCTCATGGCGATGCCGGCGGCGACCGCGGCGAGGATGCCCGAGGCGTTGATCGCCTCGGCCAGCAGGTAGGCGGCGAACGGCAGCAGCAGGTTGACCAGGATCGCCGCGCCCGGCTCCTCGCCGACCTGGCGCCAGACCCAGCGCTGCGCCAGGCTGGTGCCGACCACCACCGCGATGCCAGCGGCCACGCCGACCAGCGCCACCCACAGGAAGGTCAGCGAGGCGTCGGCCAGCGAGAACGTGCCGGTGATCGCCGCGGCCACCGCGAACTGGAAGCAGACCAGGCCGGAGGCGTCGTTGAGCAGCGATTCGCCTTCCAGGATGTGCATCAGCCGCTTGGGGATCGGCGCGCGCGCGGCGATCGAGGACACCGCGATCGGATCGGTCGGCGACACCACCGCGGCCAGCGCGAACGCCACCGCCAGCGGCATGGTCGGGATCATCCAGTGGATCAGGAAGCCGGCGCCGATGACGGTGAACACCACCAGGCCCAGCGCCAGCTCCAGGATCACGCCCTTGTCGCGGAACAGGCCCTGCTTGGGGATGCGCCAGCCGTCCAGGAACAGCAGCGGCGGCAGGAACAGCAGGAAGAACAGCTCCGGCTCCAGCGCATAACCCTTCTTGAACACGCCGGCGATGATCGCGCCCAGGCCGATCTGCACCAGCGGCAACGGCAGCGAAAACGGCAGTACGCGCACCAGGTAGCCGCTGGCCACCACGGCCAGCAACATCGCCAAGACCACTTCGATCGAATGCATGCTCGTCCGGACGGCGGCGCCACGCCGGCGGCGCCGCCCATGAATGGGGGAGCCTGCAAGCAAAGCGCACCGCGGCGGCGATGTCCAGTGGGGCGGCGCAGCCGGACGCTGATGTCGCAATGTTGCAGCCCGGACGGGTGGCCGCCACCTGGCGCGCCAGGTAAGCAGCGCTCGCCCCAGACCAAGCAGCGTCCATCCCGTCCGGATATGGACGCCCCCGGTGTGTCACCGACCGATGGTGACCGCACGGCCGCATTGTCTCGCTGGCTGCATCGCGCCCAGCGGCGCACGATCCGTCCATGCTCCCTGACGCAACACTGGTGCGGAACGACGGCACATCGCTCCCTGCGTCCGCAAAATGCGCGCACGCACGCATCGTGCCGAAAACGTGCGCAGCGAGCAGGCGCAGAACCGGATCGACTACGGCTTGTAGGGTTCGAATGCCTTGCCTTTCCCCGTGCCAGTACTGATGGTCCATATTTGCGTGCAGTACGCACGATTGATATAGATGTAGTCGCTACGTGGGTCCACGCCTTCATCGATACTCGCGTCGTAGCCGTTTTGCTTGGTAAGAAACAGGGCGATTCCCTGCTTGCCTCTGTCCCCCTTGATGGGCGTGACCAGCACGGCAGCCCCTTTTTCTTCCCAGGCATCGGGCAAGTCCATCTCAAAGCACAGCCAGCGATCGCCCGGCGTCGCCTTCAGGCCCAGCACCCGCGCCACCGGGTTACTGTTGTCGGCAAGTTGCGCCGGCGAAAGGCGTGTGACATAGCACGCTTTCGGCTTTCCTTCCGACTGATCCTGCGCGCTTTCGATGAACTCCCATCCCTTGCTGCCGCCCAGTCGCTTCACCTTGCTCAGAATCGACACCGGACCGTAGTGGTAGTACTTCATGCCATCCTCTCTTTACATGTGATCGTGCGGTTGATGTGGCATGTCCTTGCATCCCGGTCGACGGCAGATGCCGATCGCGTTGCACTGGCGAAACCAGCGGCTTCCAGTTGATCGACCAGGACCGGATCGCGGTTGGCGAAGGCCATGCACCCACAGAATCGGCCGTGGCCAAGGCAAGGGATGCCGGGCAAAACCTGATTTGTGGCCAATACCCACCCTATTGATCCCTTCCGGCGTAGGGGAGCGCGCTGCCAGTCAGTGTGAACGGCGACGGCTCGCGACGGCCCTGCCGGGCATGAGCGTGCGTCGCCTACAGGATGCTCCGGCAGCACTTGGCGCACTCGCCGGCATGACATATGCAAAATGGCGGCGTCCGGGGCAGCGCTGGAGCTACTATCCGACTGCAGCGCCGGTGACGGACCGGCGCATTCGGCCGGAGACCGCATGCTCACCATCCAGGAACTCAACCGTTTCATCGACGAACACGCGGCCGAAGGCAGCATTCCGCGGATCTGGGACCTGATCGGCGACCACTTCGTCCAGGCCCAGGCCGGCCTGCCGGCCGAACACGCGATGGAGCGGCGCGAGCTGTCCTTCCACGATCACGTGCGGCTGCTGGGCTATCTGTGCCTGCTGCTGGAGGGCGTGCCGGGCGATCTGGTGGAGATCGGGGTGTGGAAGGGCAAGTCGCTGGTGCTGATGAACGAGGTGTCTGGCCGCCAGCGCCGGGTGATCGGCATGGATCCGTTCGCGCTGCCGAATCAGTTCGAGGAGTTCAACCACTATCGGCAGCAGTTGCTGCCCAATGCGCGCTTCATCCGCGGCTATTCCGAATTCTGCGCCGAACATTTCTACGCCATGGAGCCGAAGGTGGCGCTGTTGCACATCGACGGTGGCCACACCGGGCGCAACGTGCTGCTGGATTTCCTGCTGTACGCGCCCAGCGTCGTCTCGGGGGGATTCGTGGTGTTCGACGACTACGGCGACTGGGAGTACTCGCCGGAGGTCGGCCCGGCAGTGGACCTGCTGCGCGCCGCCGGCTACTTCGGCGACTTCCATGTACTCGGCTGCGCCCACGGCTTCGAGAACAGCTACGTCCTGCAGCGCCGCTGAGCCGGCTCGCCTTGGCCCTCCAGCGCGTGCCGGCAGCGCAAAGCGGCGTTCCGAGAACGGCATCGCCGGGATGATCCCGCCCAAGCAACAGGACAAACATTTCCAACACACCGATCATCGATCCTGGACCCTGAGCCCGACAGCCACTCAGGGTGCGGACGTCGCGGCGCGTCCGAAGCTGCAGCCGCGCTCAACCATAACGGCATGGCAGATATCATGCCGCCAATTCATCGCCGAGGCGGCCGCCCATGAAAAACACAACCGCCAAATGGCGAAACCATGACTATCTGGCGAGCATCATCGACAGCATCGATTCGATCGCGGCTGGACGGCCGATCATTCGCGACGCTGATCTTTCCGGCATCAGCATCGGCCCATCTGCCGTCCTGGAGCAGCTAAAAGCCGCAAATCTCTTCGAATCGAGGATCAGCAACACCGATCTGTCTTACTCGAAAATATCCGGAAGTGCGAACGATAGTTCCTTCATGAATGTCAGCTTCGAAAGTGCCAACTTGAACGGAGCCCTTTTGTGCAGATCGGAAATAAAAAACTGCAACTTTTCAAAAAGCAAGCTTGCGATCAACATGGATGATGCGATCTGCGAAAAAACCGATTTCGTCAAAGCCAGGTTTTCCGGCGGATCTTGCGGAGTGGAGTACGGCGGCCGCCGGGTAAAATTCATGGACTGCGATTTTACCGGCGCAGTCTTTGACAGAGTCGAATTCAGAGCATCGACATTCATCAACTGCATCTTTGCCGATGCGAAATTCAGGAAATGCGACTTGCGTGGCGCCAGGTTTGAGGCTGGCGTTCTGCCACTGGCAGCCCAATTCGAGGATATGGACATCCCTTCTCAGTGTCGGTGATCTCGTCGGCGCAGGCCGACGATGAGGCCTGCCTGCACTGGTATAGACCGTTCGCCGGAGCGCTGCCCGGCCTTGCGGCTGCACCACCGTGCGACAGGGCGCTCGCCTGAACCGCCCTGGATGCGAGCGACGGTAGCCGCCCCCTGTTCATCATTATCTGGACGGCGTGATGCAACCGCGGCGGCGCAGGCCGCGTAAAGACAGGTGCACGGCCGACTGGCCGCGCATCCCTTTCAAGGAGCAAGCCCATGAAGATCCACTTGCTGTCCCTGGCCCTCGCCGGCCTCGTCTCCCTGCCCGCCATGGCCGCCCCCAGCCAAGCCGCGATGCACGACCATGCCGCGATGAGCGAAGCCAAGCCGAATCCGATGGTCGGCGGCGCGCCGATGTACGCCACCAAGGACATCATCGACAACGCGGTCAACTCCAAGGATCACACCACCCTGGTCGCCGCGGTCAAGGCTGCCGGTCTGGTGGACACGTTGAAGGGCGCCGGTCCGTTCACCGTGTTCGCACCGACCAATGCCGCCTTCGCCGCGCTGCCGGCCGGCACGGTGGACACGTTGCTCAAGCCGGAGAACAAGGAAAAGCTGACCCAGGTGCTGACCTACCACGTGGTCCCCGGCAAGCTCGATGCGGCGGCGCTGCTGGCGCAGATCAAGGCCGGCGGCGGCAGCGCCAAGCTGACCACCGTGCAGGGCGAAACGCTGATCGCCAAGACTCGCGGCGGCAAGGTCACGCTCACCGACAGCAAGGGCAACACGGCGCACGTCACCACCGCCGACGTGATGCAGAGCAACGGCGTGATCCATGTGGTGGACAAGGTTTTGATGCCGTAAGCACATCGGGGGTGCATTGGCATCGCGGGGACGGCTGCGGCCGTCCCCGTTTTGCACGTCCACGCCTGCAACCACGCCGGCGCGCCCCGATGGCGGCAACGGCAGCACGCGCACCAACGGTCAGTTGCCGGAATTCCCCGCGTGCGGCATCGGCGCCTGCTCCGCCAACACGCGCAACTCGCGAACGAAGCCGTGATAGGCGGCCTCGCCCGCCTCGCCGCCACGCTGGCGCAGCACCCACGACGGATGCACGGTAGCCAGCGCGCGGGTGCCGTCATCCAGCGCCTGCCATTGCCCGCGCTGGGCCATCAGCTTGAAGCCGCTGCCCAGCACCGCGCGCGCCGCGGTCGCGCCCAGGCACAGCACGATGCGCGGGCGCACCCGCGCCAGTTCGCCAGCCAGCCACATCCGACAGGCCTCGACATGCGCGCGCTCGGGATTGCGGTGCAGCCGCGCCTTGCCGCGCTGCTCGAAACGGAAATGCTTGACCGCGTTGGTCACGTACAGACTTGCACGTTCAACGCCCAGTTCCTGCAACGCGCGGTCGAACAAGCGCCCGGCCGGGCCGACGAAGGGACGCCCGCTCAGGTCCTCCTCGTCGCCGGGCTGCTCGCCCACCACCATCACCGCGGCATCCTGCGGACCTTCGCCGAACACGGTCTGGGTCGCCGGCTGCC
>NZ_AQOJ01000134.1:0-11118 GCF_000364685.1 Xanthomonas sp. SHU 166 | reverse complement strand
AGAAGGTGCCCCGCAGGGGCGGATGAGGGTACGGCACCACGCATTGCCACATAGCGCGCACACCACGCCAGCACAGCACAGCACACGAATTTACGCAGCTTTTATTCGAACCCACCTGCGCTTTGCAACGAAGATATTCGGCGATTCCTATACTTTCCGCGCTGACGACGGGGATGCTTGCGTGGAATCGATGGCTGCAATCTTGAGCGTGTCGCAGGCCGCACCGATCGCCTGCAGGCGCCGCTTGCCGCAGACGCAACGGCGTGCCGTCCGCGTCCGCGTGGCGGCCATGCCGCGTGCGCCGCGACACCACCATGGCTGCCGCAGCGCGCTGCAGCATCCGCCGCCACACGGCCGCGCGCGTTCACTGCACGCGCGTTGACGACATAGCGCCGCCACCACCGCGGCGCTGCATTCCAACTTCCTCCCCGCGATGCGCGACCCGGCGCATCGCCGGCGATGGCGCGTGCGCGTGAGGCGGCGCGCCGCCGTTGCCTCCCTCCACCCAACGAAGGACGGCTCGTTGCGAGCCGACGTCGCGATGTCCATGAAGTTCCATCCCCTGTTCCTGTTCCTGTTCCTGTTCCTGTTCCTGTCCCTGGCCGTGCTGTGCGCCAGCGATGCCGCCGCCGTGGGCCTGGCTGCGCCCGTGTCGGAGGCGATGCCGGCGTCGGAGCCCGCCCCTGTGCCGCTGGCACGCAGCGCAGATTGTTCCAATGGCTTCTTCTCGCGCCTGGCCTCGGCCTATCGCGAGGATGCGCAGCCGGCCGATCCCGATGCGCCGACGCCGGCGCGCCGCGGCCTGGCGGCGCCGTTCTCCTCGCCGCCGTTTCCGTCGGCCGAATGGCAGCTCGGCGCGGTCGACTACCCGGTCGGCGTGCCCAACGAGAACGCACAGTACCCGGTCGAGAAGGCGCTGGCGTGCACGCGCGTGGGGCAGTGGATGCAGCGCAACCGCATCGAGCTGTACGGCTGGATCAATCCCTCGCTCAACGCCAGCACGTCCTCGCGCAGCAACTACCCGCTGTCCTACTCCACGCGGCCCAATCGCGGCGAGTTCAACCAGGCGCTGATCCGCCTGCAGCGCGTGCCGGACACGGTGCAGACCGACCATGTCGACTGGGGCTTCCACCTCGACGACCTGTACGGCTACGACTACCACTACACCACGATGAAGGGCGTCACCAGCGACCAGTTGCTGCACCACCCGCAGCCCAACAGCGCGCTCAACGGCGAGATCTATGGCAACGATCCGATGATCGCGCACGTGGACCTGTACCTGCCGTCGGTGGCGCAGGGCATGCTGGTCACGGTCGGCCGCTACCTGTCGCTGCCCGACATCGAGGCGCAGTTCTCGCCGAACAACTACCTGCTGACCCATTCGATCCTGTACACGGTCGATGCCTATACCAACATGGGCATCCTCACCACCACCAAGCTCAACGACCAGTGGACGCTGCAGCTCGGCGTGCATGGCGGCGACGATTCGGCGATCTGGGACGCGACCAGCCGCCTGAGCGCGCAGGCCTGCCTGCGCTGGGTCTCCAAGAGCAACGACGACATGCTGTATCCGTGCGTGGAGTCGTACAACAACGCCGCGCAGACCTACAACAACCTGCAGGAATTCGTGCTCACCTGGGGCCACCGCTTCTCGCCGAAGGTGCACATGCTCACCGAGGCCTACCACATCTACGTGCGCGACCAGGCGCTGGCCACCGATCCGTCGCAGTCGCACGCGCCGACCGGGCGCCCGGGCTATGCGCTGGGCGAGGCGCCGGACTTCCCGCTGGGGCGCAGCAGCGCCGACGCCATCGTCAACTACGTCAACATCCAGCTCGGCGCGTCGGACATGCTGGCGATCCGCAACGAGTTCGTAAACGACCACGACGGCCAGCGCACCGGTTTCGCCACGCGCTACTCCAGCCACACCATCGGCCTCACCCACTGGGTGTCGCAGGATCTGGAGATCCGCCCGGAGCTACGCTACGAGCACGCCTACGATTTCCCCGCCTACGACGGCGGGCGCCGCAACCATCAGGCGACGGCGCTGATCGACGCGATCCTGCATTACTGAGGTCGGCGCGCGCTGCCGTGCAGGCGGCGGAGCGGCGCCGGCAGACGTGGCGCACGCGCCTGAGTCGCGCGGTTTTACGCAGAATTTATGCGTGCCGCGCGCCTTCGCCACGGAGAGTTTATGGCGACGGCTTCGATAATGCCGGCCTGGGCCAGAAGGCCTGTCCGACCCGGCGTGCGTGGCCATGTTGCGCTTCCCTTCTGCCTCCGTGCGCATGCCGCGTACGGCAGTGTTCCCACACGATTGCGGCCTGCCCTGCGGCGGGCCGTCCCTTTGTTTCGGAGTTGAGACCATGAGCGGTTGGCTTTCGTTCGTTTGCGGCGTGGCGGTGATCGTCGCGGCCGGTTACCTGCTGTACGTGATCCTGCGCCCCGAAGATTTCTGAGCCGAGTGCCACTTCCATGATCGATACATTGCTTGTCTATGCGCTCGCGCTGCTGCTGGGATGGCCGCTGGGCCTGTACCTGGCCAAGGTGATGCGCGGGGCGCCGATGCGCGGCGACGCGCTGTTCGGCTGGATCGAACGCCCGCTGTACCGCCTGCTCGGCACCGATCCGGCGCGCGGCATGCACTGGCGCGCCTATGCCGGCGCGTTCCTGGCCAGCAACCTGGTGCTGGGCGTGCTGGTGTTCGTGCTGTTCGTGACCCAGGCCTGGCTGCCGTTCAATCCGGATGCGGTGCCCAACATGCGCTGGGACGTGGCCTTGCACACCATGGTCTCGTTCCTGACCAACACCAATCAGCAGCACTACTCGGGCCAGGCGCAGCTGTCGTACCTGTCGCAGGCGGTGGGCGTGGTCGGCCTGCAGTTCATCACGCCGATGATGGGCCTGGCGCTGGTCGCGGCGACGCTGCGCGGCCTGTTCGGTGGGCGTGGCCAGGATGCGGCGCGCAAGGCAGCCGCGACTGGCGGCGAGACGGCGCAGGAGGTCGATCTCGGCAACTACTGGGCCGACGTGATCCGTCCGACCCTGCGCTTCCTGCTGCCGCTGTGCCTGCTGTGGACGCTGCTGCTGACCCAGCAGGGCGTGCCTTCGACGCTGGCGGCCGGTCCGGTCGCCACGCCGCTGGACGCCAGCGCCGGCCAGCAGACGCAGAAGATCCCGCTCGGCCCGGTCGCGGCGATGGTGGCGATCAAGCAGCTCGGCACCAACGGCGGCGGCTGGTACGGCCCCAACAGCGCGATGGCGCTGGAAAATCCCACGCCGTTCTCCAACCTGCTGGAGATGCTGGGCATCGTGCTGATCCCGGTGGCGGTGGCGTTCATGGTCGGCCCGTTCACCGGGCGCCGCAAGTTCACCGCGCTGGTGTTCGGCAGCATGCTGGTGATGTCGCTGGCGTCCACCGCGGTGTCGCTGTGGGCCGAAGGCCACGCGCCCGGCAGTGCCGCGCTGATGGAAGGCAAGGAGGTGCGCTTCGGCGTCGATGCCTCGGCGGCCTGGTCGTCGCTGACCACGCAGACCTCCAACGGCTCGGTCAACGCCATGCACGATTCGCTGGCGCCGCTGACCGGTGGCGTGGCGATGGTCAACATGCTGATCAACGCGATCTGGGGCGGCATCGGTTGCGGCCTGCAGCAGTTCCTGGTGTACCTGCTGCTGAGCGTGTTCCTGGCCGGCCTGATGACCGGGCGCACCCCGGAACTGTTCGGGCGCAAGATCGAGGCGCCGGAAGTGCGCCTGCTGGCGCTGCTGATCCTGTTGCAGCCGCTGGTGCTGCTTGGCTTCACCGCGATCACCCTTGCCCTGCCGGCCTCGATCTCGGCGACTTCCAATCCCGGCTTCCACGGCATCAGCCAGGTGTTCTACGAGTACACCTCGGCGTTCGCCAACAACGGCTCCGGTTTCGAGGGGCTGGGCGACGGCATTCCGTGGTGGAACCTGAGCTGCACCGTGGTGCTGCTGCTGGGCCGCTATCCGGCGCTGATCGTGCCGCTGATCGTGGCCGCGCAACTGGCGCGCAAGCGGGTGGCGCCGGAAACCGGCGGCAGCCTGCAGGTGGAAACCCCGACCTTCGCGCTGACCCTGATCGCGGTCATCGCGATCCTGACCGTTCTGCAATTCACGCCGGCTTTGGTGTTGGGACCGATCGCCGATCACCTGACCCTGGCCGCGCACTGAGACGACGACGATGAGCACCCCGCTTCCTTCTACTTCCGTGGCCTCTTCGCCGGCGCGCCGGCCTGGGCTGTTCGATGCCGCGGCGTTGCGCGCGGCCTTGCGCGACAGCGTGCTGAAGCTGTCGCCGCGGCACCTGCTGGGCAGCCCGGTGATGGCCGTGGTGTTCGCCGGCACGCTGCTGTCGGCGCTGATCACCGTGTCCGGCCAGGGCCCGGCCGGCTTCGGCTGGGCGGTGACCGCGATCCTGCTGGTCACCGTGCTGTTCGGCAACTTCGCCGAGGCGGTGGCCGAGGCCCGCGGCCGCGGCCAGGCCGCCTCGTTGCGGCGCGCACGCAAGGACCTGGTGGCGCGCCGGGTCGCCAGTGTGCGGCTGGACGGCGAGACCAGCGTGCCCGCCGCCGAACTGCGCCCGGGCGATCTGGTGGTGGTCTCGGCCGGCGAGCTGATCCCCGCCGACGGCGAGATCGTGCACGGCCTGGCCACCATCAACGAGGCCGCGGTCACCGGCGAATCGGCGCCGGTGCTGCGCGAGGCCGGGACCGACCGCTCCGGCGTCATCGGCGGCACCAAGGTGCTGTCCGACGAGATCCTGGTGAAGGTCACCGCCGAGCCGGGCCACAGCTTCCTGGACCGGATGATCGCGCTGGTGGAAGGCGCCAACCGGCAGAAGACGCCGAACGAGATCGCGCTGACCATGCTGCTGGCGGCGATGACCCTGACCTTCCTGATCGTGGTCGCCTCGCTGCCGGCGATCGCCGGCTTCGTCGGCGTGCACGTGGATCCGCTGCTGCTGATCGCGCTGCTGGTGTGCCTGATCCCGACCACCATCGGCGGGTTGCTGCCGGCGATCGGCATCGCCGGCATGAACCGCGCGCTGTCGGCCAACGTGCTGGCCAAGTCGGGCAAGGCGGTGGAAGTGGCCGGCGACGTCGACGTGCTGCTGCTGGACAAGACCGGCACCATCACCCACGGCGACCGCCAGGCCACCGTGTTCCATGCGCTCAGTGGCGTGGACGTGGCGCAGCTGCGCGAGGCGGCGATGCTGTCGTCGCTGGCCGACCCGACCCCGGAAGGCAAGTCGATCGTGCGCCTGGCGCGCGAGCAGGGCCTGCCGCCGGCCGATCCGGCCGGCGCCGAGTTCGTCGCCTTCACCGCGCAGACCCGCATGTCCGGCGTCGACCTGCCGGCCAACGGCATGCAGCCGCCGCGGTCGATCCGCAAGGGCGCCGCCGATGCGTTGATCCGCCACGTCACCGCGCTGGGCGGGCAGGTGCCGGCGGAGCTGAAGAGCCGCGTCGAGCAGGTCGCGCGCAGCGGCGCCACGCCGTTGGTGGTGGCCGAGGGCCGGCACGTGCTGGGCGTGGTCGAGCTGTCGGACGTGGTCAAGCACGGCGTGCGCGAGAAGTTCGCACGGCTGCGCGCGATGGGCGTCAAGACGGTGATGATCACCGGCGACAACCCGCTCACCGCCGCGGCCATCGCCGCCGAGGCCGGCGTCGACGACTACATCGCCGAGGCCACGCCCGAGGACAAGCTGGCGCGCATCCGCCAGGAGCAGGCCGGCGGACGCCTGGTGGCGATGGTCGGCGACGGCACCAACGACGCGCCGGCGCTGGCCCAGGCCGACGTCGGCCTGGCGATGAACTCCGGCACCCAGGCGGCCAAGGAGGCCGGCAACATGGTCGATCTGGATTCGGATCCGGCCAAGCTGCTGGCGGTGGTGGAAGTGGGCAAGCAGCAGCTGATCACCCGCGGCGCGCTGACCACCTTCTCGCTGGCCAACGACGTATCCAAGTACTTCGCGATCCTGCCGGCGCTGTTCGCCGCCTCGATCCCGCAGATGGCCGCGCTGAACGTGATGCGCCTGTCCAGCCCGACCAACGCGGTGCTGGCGGCGTTGATCTTCAACGCGCTGGTGATCCCGGCACTGATCCCGCTGGCGCTGCGCGGCGTGCGCTTCACCCCGTCCTCGGCGACCTCGCTGCTGCGCCGGAACATGCTGATCTACGGCGTGGGCGGCGTGCTGCTGCCGTTCGTCGGGATCAAGGCCATCGACCTGCTGCTGGTGGCGCTGGGCTGACCCCGGCGCCGATCTCTACGCTCTTTCGGAATTGCCTCCATGACCGTGTCCTCCGTTTCCCCCCGCGAACCGATGCGCTGGCGCGCGGTGCTGGTGCTGCCGCTGCTGGTGCTCGCGTCCGCCGCGCTGTACTCGTTGCTGGCCACCATGCTGGCCGGCGCGCTGTTCCCCGAGCAGGCCAATGGCAGCCTGCGCAGCCACGATGGCCGCGTGGTCGGCTCGGTGCTGGTGGCGCAGCCGTTCGCCGCCGCCGGCTACTTCCAGCCGCGTCCATCCGGCGCCAAGTACGATCCGATGTCGGCGGCCGGCAGCAACCAGGCGCGCAGCAACCCCGACCTGCGCAAGCGCCTGGACGCCACCCGCCAGGCGGTGGCCGCGCGCGAAGGCATCGACCCGGCGCAGGTGCCGGACGATCTGATCACCCAGTCCGGCAGCGGCATGGACCCGGACATCAGCGTGGAAGCGGCGCACATCCAAGTGGCGCGCGTCGCCGCGGCGCGCGGCCTGTCGCCGCAGACCGTCGCCGCCTTGGTCGCCGCGCAGACCCAGCCGCGCCAGTTCGGCCTGCTCGGCGAGCCGCGGGTGAACGTGCTGGCGCTGAATTTGGCCTTGGACGCGGCCGGAAATGGGGAAACGGGAATCGGGAATGGGCAAAAGCAGGAGCAACAGCGGTAAATCGCGCAGCCATGTAGGCTTTGCGCTCTGCGATTCCCCATTCCCTATTCCCCATTCCCAGCTCCAAATGCCCGACCCCCGCACCCAACAGGCCGACGCCCTGATCGGCGAACTGCAGCGCGAGCGCGGCGGGCGCCTGACCGTGTTCCTCGGCGCGGCGCCGGGGGTCGGCAAGACCTACGCGATGCTGTCGCGTGCGCGGCAGTTGCAGCAGCAGGGCAGCAACCTGGTGGTCGGCGTGGTCGAGACCCACGGCCGCGCCGAGACCGCGGCGCTGCTGGAGGGCCTCACCGTGCAGCCGCGGCGGCGCCTGGAATATCGCGGCCGCACCCTGGACGAGATGGACCTGGATGCGCTGCTGGCGCTCCGCCCGCCGCTGGTGCTGGTGGACGAACTGGCCCATCGCAACGCGCCGGGCAGCCGTCACGAGCGGCGCTGGCAGGACGTACAGGAACTGCTCGACGCCGGCATCGACGTCTACAGCACGGTCAACATCCAGCACCTGGAAAGCCTCAACGACGTCGTCCACCGCATCACCGGCGTGCGCGTCAGCGAGACCGTGCCCGATGCGATCTTCGATCGCCTGCGCGACATCGTGCTGGTCGACCTGCCGCCACGCGAGCTGATCGAACGCCTGCAGCAGGGCAAGGTGTATCTGCCCGAGCAGGCCGGGCAGGCGCTGCAGGCCTTCTTCTCGCCGTCGAACCTGGCCGCGCTGCGCGAACTGGCGATGCAGACCGCCGCCGACCGCGTCGACAACGATCTGCGCGACGTGCAGGCCGCGCAGGGCCGCACCAGCGTGGCGCTGCGGCGCACGGTGATGGTGGCGATCGACGGGCGCGGCCAGTCCGACTACCTGGTGCGGGTGGCGCGGCGCCTGGCCGAGCGCCGCGGCGCGCCGTGGACGGTGGTCACCGTGCAGACCCAGGCGCAGCCGGATGCCGACTGGCAACTGGAGATCGACCGCGCCTTCGCGCTGGCGCGCCGGCTGGGCGGCGAGGCCGCGCTGCTGCACGGCGCCAACGTCGCCGACGCCTTGCTCGACCATGCCGCGCGCAGCGGCGTGTCCACCCTGGTGCTGGGCCGCACCCGCGAGCGCCCGCTGGCGCGCATGATCAACCGCACGCTGACCCAGCAACTACTGCAACGCGGCGCGCACTACGAACTGGTGATCATCAGTTCGCCGGAAGCGCGCGCGCGGGCGCGGCGGCGCTGGCGCAGCCCCGCGCATTGGCTGTCGCGCGACGACCTGCTGTTCGCCACGGTGGCCTCGGCGCTGGCGGTGGTGGTCGCCTGGATCGCCGAAAGTTGGGTCGGCATCGACGACCTGTCGATGGTGTTCATCGTCGCGGTGGTGATGGTCGCGTCGAAGACGCGGA
Source organism: Xanthomonas sp. SHU 166 (assembly GCF_000364685.1). Lineage (NCBI taxonomy): Bacteria > Pseudomonadati > Pseudomonadota > Gammaproteobacteria > Lysobacterales > Lysobacteraceae > Xanthomonas > Xanthomonas sp. SHU 166. The sequence continues at coordinate 2,790 of NZ_AQOJ01000134.1, read as the reverse complement.
TGACCGCGGCGGTGCTGGCGGCGCTGTTGAGCTTCTTCAGCTACAACTTCTTCTTCATCGAACCGCGCTTCACCTTCCAGATCGGCGCGCGCCAGGGCGTGGTCACGGTGCTGTTGTTCCTGGTCGCCGCGCTGGTCGCCGGGCGCCTGGCCTCGCGCCTGCGCATGCAGGTGTTGGCGCTGCGCGCGGTCAACGCGCAGACCACCGCACTGCAGCGGCTGGGCCGCGAACTGACCAGTGCCGCCGACCTCGGCCAGGTGCTGGAGGCTGGGCGCCGCGCGCTCGCCGGCACCCTCGATGCCGAGGCCTGGCTGCGCCTGCAGCCGCTGGAGCGCGCGCATGACGGCGCCGACGACTACGCGCCGACGATGGCCGCGGTGGACCGCAGCGCCGCCGACTGGGCGCAGCGCCACGGCCAGGCCACCGGTCGCTTCACCGATACGCTGGCCGGCGCGAGCTGGTGGTTCCTGCCGGTGCGCCACGAGCACGGCACCATCGGCGTGGTCGGCTTGCGCTTCGGCGCCGGCGTGCAGCGCCCGGGCCTGGAGCAGCAGCGCCTGGCCGAGGCGATGGTGGAGGACATCGGCCAGGCCGCGCTGCGCACGCGCTTGGTCGCCGACCTGGAGAGTGCCCGTGTCAGCGGCGAGACCGAGCGGTTGCGCTCGGCCCTGCTGTCCTCGGTCTCGCACGACCTGCGCTCGCCGCTGGCGGCGATGATCGGCGCGGCCAGCAGCCTGTCCAGCTACGGCAAGGCGATGGACGCGGACGATCGCCGCAGCCTGCTCGAGACGATCCAACTGGAAGGCGAACGCCTGGACCGCTACATCCAGAACCTGCTGGACATGACCCGGCTCGGCCACACCGGCTTGACCTTGAACCGCGACTGGATCGGCGTGGACGAACTGATCGGCTCGGCCGCGCGGCGCCTGCAGCGCTACCAGCCGCAGGTGCGCCTGGACATCGCCCTGTCCGCCGAGCTGCCGACGCTGTGGGTGCACCCGGCGCTGGTCGAGCAGGCGATCTTCAATGTGCTGGAGAACGCGGCCAAGTTCTCGCCGGCGGATGCGGCGATCCGCGTCGCCGCGGGCATGGTCGACGGCCGCTTGCGCATCGACATCAGCGACCGCGGCCCGGGCATTCCCGAGGACGAGCGCGCGCGCATCTTCGACATGTTCTACAGCGTCGAGCGCGGCGACCGCGGCCGCCATGGCACCGGCCTGGGCCTGACCATCTGCCAGGGCATGATCGGCGCGCACGGCGGCAGCGTCGAGGCGCTGCCGGGTCCCGATGGCCGCGGCACCACGATCCGCATTACCCTGCCGCTCATCGAACCCGCCGCGCCGCCGTCCCGCCCCGATGCCGACTGAGTCCCACGCCGATCCGATTCCGCCGCCGCGCGTGCTGGTCATCGACGACGAGCCGCAGATCCGCCGTTTCCTCGACATCAGCCTGCGCGCGCAGGGCTACCGCGTGCTGCAGGCCGACACCGGCGCCGCTGGCCTGGCGCAACTGGCCGCGCACGGCGCCGAACTGGTGGTGCTGGACATCGGCCTGCCCGACCAGGACGGGCACAGCGTGCTGCGCGAACTGCGGCAATGGTCGTCGGTGCCGGTGATCATGCTCACCGTGCGCGCCGGCGAGGACGAAAAGGTGCAGGCGCTGGACGCCGGCGCCAACGACTACGTGACCAAGCCGTTCGGCGTGCAGGAACTGATGGCGCGCATCCGCGTGCTGCTGCGCATGCAGCCCGTCGCTGGCGAGGCCGAGCCGGTGTTCGACGACGGCCACCTGCACATCCACCTGGGGCTGCGCGAAGTGCGCCTGGACGGCGAGGCGCTGCCGCTCAGCCGCAAGGAATACGCGCTGCTGGCCTTGCTGCTCCGGCACAGCGGCCGCGTGGTGACGCAGCCGCAACTGCTGCGCGAACTGTGGGGCCCCACCCACCAGGACGACACCCACTACCTGCGCATCCTGGTCGGCAAGCTGCGGCAGAAACTCGGCGACAGCGCGGTGGCCCCGCGCTACATCGCCACCGAGCCGGGCGTGGGGCTGCGCTTCATCGGCGTGCAGTGCCATGGCTAACGTGGCGTGCTCCTGCCTGATGTTGCAGGGGGACTTTCGTCGGGACTCGGGACTGCAGAATGATGTCCGGAGCCAAATCACCGTCGAGCGATTCGATAACAAAGTGGTGAGTTTTTAAAGGAAAGCCGGCCTTGCCGAAGCGGCGATCCATCCGATTTTGTGGGAGGGACTGAAGTCCCTCCCACAGTGCAATCGCAAATACTCCGCACTCGGGGAAAATCCCGAGTCACCTCAACACCCCGGCAATACCTTCCCCGGATTGAGGATCCCATCCGGATCCAGCGCGCGCTTGATCGCGCGCATCGCGTCAAGGGTCGCGGCATTGAAGGCCTGGTCCATGTAGTCGCGCTTGGCCACGCCGATGCCGTGTTCGCCGGACAGCGTGCCTTCCAGCGACAGCACCAGCGCGAACAGCCGTGGCAGCGCCGCCTGCGCGCGCGCGGTTTCGGCGGCGTCGTCCGGCGCGTACATGATGTTGACGTGCAGGTTGCCGTTGCCGGCATGGCCGAAGGCCACGATCGGCAGGTCGAACTCGGCGGCCAGCGCTTCCACGCCGGCCACCAGCTCAGGGATGCGCGACACCGGCACCACCACGTCTTCGTTGATTTTGCCGGGGCGGATCGTGCGCAGCGCCGGCGACAGCGCGCGGCGCGCGGCCCACAGGCGGTCGCGCGCGCTGCCGTCGGCGGCCACGTCCAGCGTCAGCAG
>NZ_AQOJ01000133.1:0-3447 GCF_000364685.1 Xanthomonas sp. SHU 166 | reverse complement strand
GCGCTGGCGCTGTGCCGGCTCGGCGGCGGCCGGAGCCGGGGCCGGGCTCTCGCCGGCGCCGAAGATGCGCTTCAGCCAGCCGACCACGCCGGTGGCCGGCGGCGCGACCGGGACCGGCGCAACCACGGGCGCCGGTGCCGGTGCGGCCACCGGTTCTTCGACCACTTCGCGCACCGGGGCCGGCTGCGAGTGCTTCACATTGGTCACCGCGGGCGCCGGGATGTTCAGCTGCGCCTTGGTCAGCGCGTGCACCGGCAGCTTGCGCGGGGTGCCGCGCTGGTAGCTGGGCTTGGTGCTTTCCTCGCCCAGCTCGTTCTCGCGCAGGCGGGTCACTTCGTAGTGCGGGGTGTGCAGCTGCTCGTCGGCGACGATCACGATCGGCGCGTCGTGGCGCTTCTCGATCTCGCTGAGCGCGCGGCGCTTCTCGTTGAGCAGGTAGTTGGCGATCTCCACCGGGGCCTGCACCAGCACCTGCCCGGTGTTCTCCTTCATCGCGTGCTCCTCGGCTACGCGGATGATCGACAGCGACAGCGACTCGACGCTGCGCATGCGGCCGTGGCCGTCGCAACGCGGGCAGACGATCTGGCTGGATTCGCCCAGCGACGGACGCAGGCGCTGGCGGCTCATCTCCAGCAGGCCGAAGCGCGAGATGCGGCCGATCTGCACCCGCGCGCGGTCGTACTTGAGCGCGTTCTGCAGGCGGTTCTCGACCTCGCGCTGGTGCTTGTTGGAGGCCATGTCGATGAAGTCGATCACCACCAGGCCGCCGAGGTCGCGCAGGCGCAGCTGGCGCGCGACCTCTTCGGCCGCCTCCAGGTTGGTCTGGAACGCGGTGTCCTCGATGTCGCTGCCCTTGGTGGCGCGCGAGGAGTTGACGTCCACCGCGGTCAGCGCCTCGGTCTGGTCGACCACGATCGAGCCGCCGGACGGCAGGCGCACGCTGCGCTCGTAGGCGGCCTCGATCTGCGACTCGATCTGGAAGCGGTTGAACAGCGGGATGTCGTCGGTGTAGTGCTTGAGCTTGCGCAGGCTCTGCGGCATCACCTGCTGCATGAACTCCTGGGCGTCGCCGTACATCTCGGCGGTGTCGACCAGGATCTCGCCGATGTCGGCGCGCAGGTAGTCGCGCAGGGCGCGGATGATCAGCCGCGATTCCTGGTAGATCAGGAACGGCGCCGGCTTGGCCAGGGCGGCCTCGGCGATCGACTTCCACACCTGCAGCAGGTAGTCCAGGTCCCACTGCAGCTCTTCGGCATCGCGGCCGACGCCGGCGGTGCGGATGATCACGCCCATGTCGTCGGGGATGTTCAGCTTGTCCAGCGCTTCCTTCAGCGCGGCGCGGTCCTCGCCCTCGATCCGGCGCGAGACGCCGCCGGCGCTGGGCGAGTTCGGCATCAGTACCATGTAGCGGCCGGCCAGGGAGATGAACGTGGTCAGGGCCGCGCCCTTGTTGCCGCGCTCTTCCTTGTCCACCTGGACCACGACTTCCTGGCCCTCGCGCAGCAGTTCGCGGATCGTCGCCTTGTTGTGGTCGACGCCGGCCTGGAAGTAATCGCGGGAGATTTCCTTCAGCGGCAGGAAGCCGTGGCGCTCGCCGCCGTACTCGACGAAGGCCGCTTCCAGCGAGGGTTCGAGCCGGGTGATGCGGCCCTTGTAGATGTTGGACTTCTTCTGTTCCTTGGACGGCTGCTCGATGTCGATGTCGTACAGGGTCTGGCCGTCCACGATGGCCACACGCAGTTCTTCTGCCTGCGTGGCGTTGATCAGCATTCGCTTCATTGTTGCGTTCCTCGCGCTGCTACCGCGCGGAACGCCATGGGGTTTCGCTTCTGGTCACGCTTCGTCGCCCATCGCGCAGGCGCGGGGTGGGCGTCTTGGGTTTCCAGCGCTACGACACCACGGCGAGCCGCGGGAGCGCTTCTTGCTTTTAGGTGGTTCAGGACCGGCGGCGACTCCAGCCAGGCTGGGGCGCCGCACGGGGCATGTTCAGCGCGGACGCTTGCGGCATCCGGCGATGGCCGGGTAGGCCGGTGAGCCGCTAACATGGCCGCCCCGGGGGCGGTGGTCGCGCACTGTGCCGGAATCGTCGTAAGCCGGGCTTCTGGCCCTCAACTAACTTCCAACGAAATCAAACCCTTATCTCGCCCCCCGAGTGTAACAGAATAAACTGCCTGATGACTTCCCCCCCGATCCCTCCAAAGCCGCGCGATGTCGCGACCAGCGCGGTGCGCATTCTCAAGGTCCCGGAAGACAGGGCCGGACAGCGCGTAGACAATTTCCTGCTCGGCCAGCTCAAGGGCGCGCCGCGCAGCCTGATCTACAAGCTGATGCGCAGCGGCCAGGTGCGGGTCAACGGCGGCCGCACCAAGGCCGAGCGCAAGCTCGAGGCCGGCGACGAGGTGCGCATCCCGCCGGTGCGGTTGACCGAGGAAGGCGAGAAGAGCGCGCCGCCGGATGCGTTCATGGCCCGGCTGGAGGCGGCGATCGTTTACGAGGACGCGCGGCTGCTGGCGCTGAACAAACCCTCGGGCGTCGCCAGCCACGGCGGCAGCGGGATCAGTTTCGGCGCCATCGAGACGCTGCGTGCGCTGCGTCCCAATCAGTCGCTGGAGCTGGTGCACCGGCTCGACCGCGACACCTCCGGGCTGCTGATCGTGGCCAAGAAGCGCTCGGCGCTGACCGAGTTGCAGGCGCTGATGCGCGAGGACGACCGGGTCCAGGGCCGCGGCATCAGCAAGCGCTACCTGACCCTGCTGGTCGGGCGCATGCCCGACGGCACCATGAGCGTGGACGCGCCGCTGCACATCGGCCTGCGCCAGGGCGGCGAGCGCCACGTGCAGGTGAACGCGGCCGGCAAGCCGTCGCTGAGCCACTTCCGGGTGCTGGAGCGGCGCGGCGGGCATTCCTATTGCGAGGTGCGGATCGAGACCGGTCGCACCCATCAGATCCGCGTGCACGCCCAGCACCTCGGGCATCCGGTCGCCGGCGACGACAAGTACGGCGATCCGGCGGTCAACAAGCGCCTGCGCGAGCAGATCGGGCTCAAGCGCCTGTTCCTGCATGCCGCCTCGCTGGAGTTCAGCCTGGACGACGGCAAGACACCTTATCTATTGAATGCCCCGCTGGCCGACGAACTGGCCGAAGCGCTGAACCGCCTCGGCTGACCCAGGCCCGCGGGAGCGGCCTGCTGCCGCCCCCGCGCTGCGCTCAGCTTTCGTGATGGTCGTGATCGTGGTGCCCGTCGTGGTGGGCGGGTGCCGGGCGTTGTGCCGGATGCGACTCGGCCGGCCGCGGCTCGGGCATGCGCGGTGGCGGGGAGAAGCGGGCCACGCGCTGCTCCTGGCGTTGTTCCTGACGCTGCTCCTGGCGCGGTTCCGGCATCGGCGCACGCATCGCCTCGCGCGGCATCTGCGGCGCGCGCGCCTCGCGCTCGGGCGCCGGCGCATG
>NZ_AQOJ01000132.1:0-1499 GCF_000364685.1 Xanthomonas sp. SHU 166 | reverse complement strand
GAGGGACTTCAGTCCCGACGACGGAGGGTGTCAGGCGGCTTTCGGCTTCGCTTGTCGCGTCTGCACGACCGTCAACTCCCCACAAAGCGCCTGACACCCGCATTGCAGGTCGCATCCGCCGCTCCCGCAGCGGCGGATGCGCATGCGGCGGAGCCAGGCGAACTGCCGGGGCGAGAACCACGCATCTCGCCGTGTCTTCGCGAGCGCCTGGCAGGCCGCAAGCCTCCGTCTGCCACCGCGTGCTGCGGCGCGCCGCTACGCTGCCGCGCTCAGTCTTCCGGCGGCTGGCAGGAGTCGCGCACGATCAGGTGCGGGCGCACGCTGGCCACCGCCAGCGAGGGCGTGCCCTCGGGCTGGATCAGCATGGCCGCGGCGGTGCGGCCGGTGTCGCGGGTATGCCGGCGCACCGAGGTCAGCGAGGGCCACAGCCGCGAAGCCAGCGGGCTGTCGTCGTAGCCGATGATCGACAGCTGGCGCGGGATGTTGATGTTGGCGCGCAGCGCGACCTTGTACACGCCGGCGGCCATTTCGTCGTTGCCGGTGAAGATCGCGCTGGGCCGCTGCTTGCCCAGCAACAGCTTTTCCGCCGCGGCCACACCCGATTCGAAGGTGTAGCCGGCCTCGACGATGCGCGCCGGCGGCAGTTCGATGCCGCGCCGGGTCAGCGCGTCGATGAAGCCGGCGGTGCGCTCGTGCGCGGAGCGGTAGGCGCTGGGGCCGGTGATCAGGGCGATGTCGCGGTGGCCCAGCGACAGCAGGTAGTCGGCGGCCTCGGCGGCGCCGTCGCGGTCGTGGGTGACCACCATCTGCGAGGTGTCGTCCAGCGGCAGCGAGGCGATGCGGGTGTAGCGCACGCCGATGCCGGCGAGCATGTCCGCCAGCGCCTGGTCCTCGGAGGCGCGCGGCACCAGGATCACCCCGTGCAGCTTCTGCTGCTGCACGAAGCGGCGCACGCCCTCGATGTAGCCGGGACTGCGGCTGTCGCAAGGATGCACCACCAGCTCGAAGCTGGAGCCGCGCAGCGCGTCCAGCGCGCCGTACTGCATGTCCACGATGTACTGCGCGGTGGGGTTGTCGTAGACCATGCCGATCAGGAACGAGCGACGGAACGCCAGCCCGCGCGCCAGCGGGTCCGGCGCGTAGCCGACCTCGCGCATCAGCGCCTCGACCTTCTCGCGGGTGTCTTTGCGCACCAGCGGCGAGTTGTTGATGATCCGCGACACGGTCTTCTTCGACACACCGGACAGGCGCGCGATGTCGTTGATCGTCGCGGCCTTGCCGTGGGCGGAAGCGGGAGCATCGACGGAACGGGGCTTGTTCGGCGCCATGGACGGAAAACCGGGCGAAAGAAAGGGGATTCTACTGGGTGTCATGTTCGCTCCAGCGCACGGTCACGGAAGCGGTGTAGGCGCACCGCCCCGGTGACCGGCCGCGGCGCCGCCAAGGCGGGCAGCGGCGATCGGCGCGAACGGCCCGCGGTCACCCGCCTGGCGCGAGCC
>NZ_AQOJ01000131.1:0-6103 GCF_000364685.1 Xanthomonas sp. SHU 166 | reverse complement strand
GCAGGCGCACGCCGGCCTGCTGCGAGCCGAGGACGCCTTGCTGGCTCAGCGCGCCGGCCGCGCGCAGGTCGACGTCGTCGCGGGCCACCGCGGTGCCGGCCAGGCTCAGCTGGCCGGCGCTGTCGATCTGCAGGCTGCCGCTCTGCGCGGACAGGGTGCCGCGGCTGACCACGCCCACACCGGCCTCGGTGGCGATCAGGCGGATGCGGTCGGCGTACATGCCGCCCAGGTACGCCACGTCGATGCCGATCGCCGGCGGTGCGCCGTCGCTGCCGGGCAGCACCTCCAGCAGCATGCCGTCGTAGCCGATACGCTGCGCACCGGCGCTGGCCAGCAGATCCTTGGCCCACACCGAACCGCCCACGCTCAACTGCCGCGACAGCAGATCCAGGCGGTCCACGTTGTACGCGTCCAGGCCGTTGCTGCCGATGCTCAGCGCACCGCCGGTGATGGAAAACCCGTTCAAGGCGCCGTCGGCGCCGAGCAGCGGGGTGCCGGTGGCCAGGGTGACGCGCGAGGTGTTGAGGAAGCCGCAGCCGTCGCAGACGATGCCGTTGGGATTGGCGATCACCAGCTGCGCCTTGGCCCCGGCGATCTCGGTATAGCCCTGCAGGCGGCTGGTGGTGGAGGTGACTTCGTTGAGGATCAGCGTAGCCGCGCCGCTGTTCTTCAGGTTGTCGTTGCCGGCGATGTAGCCGCCGAGTTCGGTCTTGGAGATCTGCGCGCTGTTGTTGAGGATCAGGCCGTTGCTGCCGACGTCGAAGCGCGAATAGCGGTTGTGCGAGACGCCGCGTGCGTTGGGGGCGACGATGTCGACCACCGGCACGCCGTTGGCGGCGGCCTGCTGGCCGGGCTGGCGCCCGTCCGGATTGGCGACCGGTGCGACCTGCGCGTACAGCGGCAGCGAGGTCCAGGTGACGGTGCAGCACAACAATGCGGCCAGGCCGCGCTTGAGCGGCTCGAGCAGGCGGTGGCGGCGGTCGTCGTTACGGTCCATGTGCATCGTCGTGTCTCTCGTGCCGCCACTGGCGGCAAAACCCATCGCATCCCCTGCCGCCGGCCGGCGGCAGGACGTGTCAGAACTGGTAGATCAGGCGCACGCCGTAGGCCGGCTGCGCGCTGTGGAAGTCGCGTGGCGCATGCAGGTCCCAGCCGGCGAAGCCATCCCAACTGAGCCCGCCGCGCGCGCCACGCACGCCGACGAAGCCGCCGACCAGGCTGCGCCCGGCCAGGCCGGCGGCGCTGGGTCCGGCGATGCGGCCGGCATCCACGCCCAGGTATGGGGTGATGCCCAGGCGCTGCACCGGCAGGTTGAGGCTGTTGCGCCAGTACGCGCCGCGCTCGGCGCCGAGGGTGCGTTCGCCGTCGAAGCCGCGCACGCTGTAGCGCCCACCCAGGGTGATGAATTCCGAACCCAGCAGCAGTTGCGGGGAGGTCTGCGCATGCAGGCTGCTGTCCCAGCTCATCGCCACCGGGCCCAGCGCGAACGGCAGACCGGCGCTGACATCCAGCGTGGTGACGCCGTAGCGGTAGCCGGGGAAGCCCACCGCCGGGTCGTAGCCGGTCCATTGCCCGTCGAACCACGGGGTGCCGCGGCGGTGCCCAACACGCGTGTCCAGCTGCAGCTTGCCCAGGTAGTGGCGATGGCTGAGGTAGAGCTCGGCGCTGGTGGTGTGGCGGCGCTGGATGCCGATCTCCACGCCGTCCAGGTAGCTGCGTGCCGCCCGCTTGGCCACCACCATGCCCAGCGTGGTCTTGCTGGTGCCGGTGCGGTGGATCACCCGCTGCAGATCCAGTTGCGCGCTGTCGGAGCTGCCGCTGGACTGGAAACTCTGGCGGAAACCCTCCACCTGCTGGTGGTAGCGATAGGACGACAGCGACAGCGACAAGGTCCACCAGCCCCACGGCACGCTGTAGGACAGGCTGTTGCCGCGGGTGCCGCGGGCGGCGCCATCGTCCACCAGGTCGTGGTTGTAGCCGATCGAGAGCAGGTCGTTGATGCCCAGCGGCGCATCCAGCGCGAAATCGACGCCGCCCTGGTAGCGGCCGGTCGCCTGCACGCCGGAGTCGTCGGCGTTGAGCACCGCGCGCCAGCGCTTGCTGCGCTGCATGGTGATCAGCAGGTCCGACTCGCCGGGCTGCTCGCCCGGCGCGATATCGATCTTGGCGTCCTGCGACGGCACTCGCTTGAACTGCTCCACGCCCTGCTCGATCGCGCGCAGGTCGAGCACGTCGCCCGGCCGCAGCGGCAGCGCACCGCGCCAGAACACACGGCCGTCCGCCGACTGCACGCGCACCTGGCGCAGGCGCCCGGGCAGCAGTTCGAAGCGCAGCTCGCCGCGGGACAGGTCCTGCGCCGGAACGCCGATGCGAGTGGTGACGAAGCCGCGCGCGACCAGTTGGTCGAGCGCGCGGCGGCGGATCAGGTCGATGCCGGCCGTGCCGATGCAGCGGCCCTCGTAGCGGCGCAGCGACTGCCACAGCCAGGAAAAGCGCGCCGCGTCGGGACCGGCGCCGCTGAGGCGGACGCGCTGGATCGGGAAGCACAGCGCTTCGGTCGGCAAGACGGTGCTGCGCATGTCCGCCGGCGCTTCGGCCTCGCGCGGGCCCACGAACGGCGCCTGCCGGTCCTGCTCCTGTTGCCGCTGGACCTGCTCGGCCTGGCGCAGCTGTTCCTGGCGATCGAGCGTGCTCGGCGGGTCCTGCGCCTGCGCCATGGACACGCTGGCGAACAGGCACGTAGCCAGCACAATGCGAGAAGCTCCTTTTCTCCGGCGATCCACTGCGACGTCCCCTGTGACGCTTCCCGCGTTTGCCTGCGGTGCAGGCGCGATCGCGTCGCAGCGCACCAGGCGCCGCGTCGCACGGTTTTCCATACTTGGAAGTGTGGTGGAAACCACAGTGCGGCGGCATCGGGAAGCTCCCGACACGCTGTCGGTAAATCCCCTGCAAAACAGGCGCTTGCGAGAATTTCGTCACCTTTGCAAAGGACCCGCGTCACAACTGGCGCGCGATCCACGGCGGCTGCCACACTCTTGGCTCACACCTCAAAGGCCTCGCATGCTGCCGCTCCTCCTCCTGCTGGCCCTGGCCTCGCCCGCTGCGCCCGGCGCCGTGCCCGCCCCCAGCGCCGCGACGCCGACACCGACGGACTGCCGCGCGGCATCGGCCGTGCCGTCCAATACCGACGTCTGCGATCCACGCCGCGGCCTGCTGCATCTGGCCTATCGCGCGGGCCGTGTGGTGCTCCAGCTGCCCGGACGCACACCCGCCGTGCTGGAGACCATTCCGCACGCCTACGCACCGGAGCGGATCGGCGCCGAACGCGCCATCCGCCTGCTGCCGACCCGGTTGCAGCCGTATCTGGCGCGCGACCGCCTGCTGTACCTGTCGGTGCGCCGTTCCTCGCCCGGGGATGGACACGGCTACTGCGGCGCCGGTGCGGAGATGGCGCTGACCGTGGTCGATCTGCACGGCACGCCGTCGATCCTGGCGCGGGTGCCGGTGTCCAGTTGCCTGGACAACATCGATCTGGACGCGCCCGACCTCGACGACCTGACGCCCTACACGGTCCGCGACGGCCGCCTGCGCATCCGCTTCAGCGCCTATGCCGGCCACGACGATGCCGACCCCATCGAGGCGGTGCTCGCCCCGGACCTGCACGGACTGACGTTCGCGCCCTGAGCGCGGCAGCCCGCCTGCGCCACCGCGCGCCGCGCCTGTCATCGCAACCGGCTAAAATCCGCGGTTCATTTGCCCAGGTTCCCACGCCCGATGACGCCGATCGCCCGCACCGCACTGGCCTGCGCCGTGCTCGCCCTGTCCGCCTGCAAGCCGCAGGCGCAGGTCGCCGACCCCGCCGCCAAGCCGGCCGCCCCTGCAGCTGCCGCCACGCCCGCAGCTGCCACGCCGGGTGCGGCCGACGACAACCTCAACGCAGTGCTGTGGATGCAGCGCTCGGCCGAGTACCAGGCCCTGGCCGAGCAGACCTATCGCGCCGCCGCCGACCGCCTGGATGCGGCGCTGAAGGAGCCGAACTGGGACGCGCTGGTGCCGGAGGAGCGCGGCAACGCCGCCGCCGGGTTGAAGCCAGCGGTGGTGATGGACGTGGACGAAACCGTGCTGGACAACTCGCCGTACCAGGCGCGGCTGATCCGCAACGGCAAGGAATACGACGAGGTCACCTGGGACCAGTGGGTCGCCGAGAAGAAGGCCAAGCCGATTCCCGGCGTGGTCGATTTCGCCAAGGCCGCCACCGCCAAGGGCGTCACCGTGCTGTACGTGACCAACCGCGCGGTGCACCTGACCGACGCGACCCTGGCCAACCTGCGCAGCGCCGGCCTGCCGGTGGCCGACAACAGCGTGCTGCTGGGCCTGGGCACGGTGGTCAAGGATTGCGAGCAGAACGGCTCGGAGAAGAACTGCCGGCGCAAGCTGGTCGGCCAGCAGTACCGCGTGCTGATGCAGTTCGGCGACCAGCTGGGCGATTTCGCGCAGGTGGTGGCCAACACCCCGGAAGGCCGCGCGCAGTTGCTGCAGCAGTACCACGACTGGTTCGGCGAGCGCTGGTGGATGCTGCCCAACCCCAGCTACGGCTCCTGGGAGCCGGCGCTGTTCAACAACGACTTCACCCAGTCGCGTGCCGCCCGCCACCAGGCCAAGGTGCAGGCGCTGGAGCTGGCGCAGTGAGTCGCGCGCCGCTGGCGCTGGCGCCGCACGAGCGCCTGATCTTCGCCCTCGACGTGCCCGGGCGCAGCGAGGCGCTGGAGTGGATCGAGCGGCTCGGCGATGCGGTGGCCTTCTACAAGATCGGCATGGAGCTGCTCGCCTCCGGCGAATACTTCGACGTGCTGGACACGCTGGCCGGGCGCGGCAAGCGGGTGTTCGTGGACCTGAAGTTCTTCGACATCCCGGCCACGGTGGGCGGGGTGATCCGGCGGCTGTCACAGTGGCCGGTGGACTACTGCACCATCCACGGCTGGCACCCGGCGATGATGCAGGCCGCGGCCGAGGCCAACGGCAGCGACATGCGCCTGCTGGCGGTGACCGTGCTGACCTCGATGGGCCGCGCCGACCTGGCATCGATGGGCATCGACCGCGCGCCGGAAGACGTGGTGGTGGAGCGCGCACTGGCCGCGCAGGCGGCCGGCATCGACGGCGTGATCGCCTCCGGCCAGGAAGCGGCACCGATCCGCCGCGCCACCGGCGCCGGCTTCTCCATCGTCTGCCCCGGCATCCGCCCGGGCGGCCCGGTCGGCGACGACCAGCAGCGCACCGTCGGCGTGGCCCAGGCCTTCGCCGACGGCGCCGATGCGATCGTGGTCGGCCGGCCGATCCGCCAGGCGGCCGATCCGCGCGCTGCCGCCGAGGCGATCCAGCGGGAGATCGCGCTGACGTTGGCCGGCGGCGCTGTCAGTTGATTTAAAATCAATGGCTTAGAAAGCAACTTCTAAAGCATTGCTTTAGCTTCGGCGTGCCGGTAGCATGCCCAGCGTCCGGCTCTGCCGGAGATGTGCCATACCGTTCTCCGGCTTCGGTCGGATTTGAAGAGGCCCGCGCCTGGTGCGCGTGGCCTCTTTTTTTGTGCCCGCGCGGCGCAGGCCGTGCTTACCCAGGCCTGGCCGCGCAATAGCGGTCGATGAAGGCCTGGTGCGGCGGCATCGCGTCGGCGCAATGGCCGATGGTCTGCTCGACGCTGGCCATGAAGCGCTCCAGGTCGGCCTGCGGCACCTGGTCCACCAGCGGGTGGTAGGCGCGCGGCAGGATGCCCTGCCCCACCATCACCTGCACCCAGCTGATCTCGGCGAACATCTCGTCGCCATTGCGGTAGAAGCGACCGCTGTCGCGGAACAGCGCCAGCGTCTCCTGCAGTTCCGGGGTGATCGGCATGCTGCGGCAGTGCCGCCAGAACGCGCTGTCGTCGCGCTCGGTGGCGTGGTAGTGCAGCAGCAGGAAGTCGCGGATGCGGTCGAACTCGAAGGCGATGCGCTCGTTGTAGCGCCGCACCAGCACCGGGCTGATGCCCTCGCGCGGGAACAGCTCCAGCAGCTTGGAGATGCCGGACTGGACCAGGTGGATGCTGGTCGATTCCAGCGGCTCCATG
>NZ_AQOJ01000130.1:0-3481 GCF_000364685.1 Xanthomonas sp. SHU 166 | reverse complement strand
GAGCGAGCCGGCCGCCGTGCCGTCGCCGCCGCCGTCCACCCCCAGCGCGACCAACCCGCCAAGTGCGCCCGGCGCCGCGAATGCCGCGCCGGCGGACCTGCCGCAACAGGTGGAGGGCCGCCATGCGAATTGAAGCGATGGGCCTGCGTACCGTGTGGCTGGGCACGCTGGCGCTGTGGGGGCTGCTGATCTGGGCGTTGGGCCTGGGTGGGCTCGGCGAACGCGTGGCGCCGCTGCCCGACGATCCGTCGATGCTGCAGCGGCTGCCAGGCTTGCCCGCGGCCACCACACAGCGCCTGGGCGATTTCTCGCAGTACGGCGAGATCGCCGCGCGCCCGGTGTTCGCCGAGGATCGCCGTCCGCATCCGTTCTTCCTCAGCGCCGACAACGGCCAGGCCGCCGCGCCCAACGTGCGCCTGACCGGCGTGCTGCTCACCGACCGCTTCAAGATGGCGACGCTGACCACCGAGCAGGGCGAATCGCTGCGCCTGAAGGAAGGCGGCGACGCCGTGCAGGGCTGGCGGCTGCTGTCGCTGGCGCCGCGCCAGGCCACAGTCAGCGGTTCCGGTGGCACCCAGACCCTGGAATTGAAGGTGTTCGACGGCAAGGGCGGGCAGCCGCCGACCGTGCTCGGCCAGGCCGGGCGTGCCGCGCAGGGGCAGATGCCGCCGCCGGCGTCCGCGCCCAATGGCCAGTCCAACGCCAACGCGCCGCGCCCGCCGAACCAGTCCACCCCCAACCCGGTGCCGAACCAGGCACCGACCCCGAGCGCCCCTCAGCCGTCGTCGCCGGCTCCGTCGTCGGAGCAGTTGCAGGCCATCCGCGAGCGGATCGAAGCGCGCCGCCGGCAATTGCAGCAACAGCGCCAGAACAACCCCTCAGGTCAGAACCCTTGAAGAGTGATCGCATGACGCCGCGTCTGTTTTCCCTGTTCCTCGCCATCGGCCTGGTGGCCGGCTGCGCCACCACGCCCTCGCCGGACATCCGTCGCGGCGCCGCGATCAACCCCCAGGTCGGCGCGGCCGGCAGCACCCAGAGCGACGGCCAGGGCGGCCCGGCCGATCCCAACGCCTTGCCCGAGCGCGCCACCCCGGTGATCCGCCGCGGCAGCGGCACCATGATCAATTCCGCGGCCGCCGCGGCGCCGGCGCCGTCGCTGGGCAACGCCAGCAGCGGCAGCGCCACCTTCAACTTCGAGGGCGAATCGCTGCAGGCGGTGGTCAAGGCCATCCTCGGCGACATGCTCGGGCAGAACTACGTGATCGCGCCGGGTGTGCAGGGCACGGTGACCCTGGCCACGCCCAAGCCGGTGTCGCCGGCGCAGGCGCTGAACCTGCTGGAGATGGTGCTGGGCTGGAACAACGCACGCATGGTCTACAGCGGCGGCCGCTACAACATCGTCCCCGCCGACCAGGCCCTGGCCGGCACGGTGGCGCCGAGCACCGCCTCGCCGGCCAACGCGCGCGGCTTCGAGGTGCGCGTGGTGCCGCTGAAGTACATCTCCGCCAGCGAGATGAAGAAGGTGCTGGAGCCGTACGCGCGGCCGAACGCCATCGTCGGCATCGACGGCTCGCGCAACGTCATCACCCTGGGCGGCACCCGTGCCGAGCTGGAGAACTACCTGCGCACGGTGCAGATCTTCGACGTCGACTGGCTGTCGGGCATGTCGGTGGGCGTGTTCCCGATCCAGTCGGGCAAGGCCGAACAGGTCGCGGCCGATCTGGAGAAGGTGTTCGGCGAGAACAGCAAGACCCCCAGCGCCGGCATGTTCCGCTTCATGCCGCTGGAGAACGCCAACGCGGTGCTGGTGATCACCCCGCAGGCGCGCTACCTGGACCAGATCCAGGAGTGGCTGGACCGCATCGACAGCGCCGGCGGCGGCGCGCGGCTGTTCTCCTACGAACTCAAGTACATCAAGGCCAAGGACCTGGCCGATCGCCTGGCCGAAGTGTTCGGCGCCGGCGGCGGCAACCGTGGCGACTCCAACGCCTCGTTGATGCCGGGCTCGCAGATGAGCCAGTTGAACGGCGGCGGCCTGGGCGGCTTCAACGGCAGCGACAGCAGTCTGGGCGGCGGTAGCCTGGGCAGTAGCGGCAGCAGCAGCGACAGCCTGGGCAGCAGCAGTTCCTCCGGCAGCAGCGGTGGCGGCCTGGGCAATGGCAGCCTGCAGCTGTCGCCGCGCACGTCCGGCAACGGCAGCGTGACCCTGGAAGTGCAGGGCGACAAGGTCGGCGTGTCGGCGGTGGAGGAAACCAACACCCTGCTGGTGCGCTCGACCCCGCAGGCCTGGCGCTCGATCCGCGACGTGGTCGAGAAGCTCGATGTGATGCCGATGCAGGTGCACATCGAGGCGCAGGTGGCGGAGGTCAATTTGACCGGTAAACTGAAGTATGGCGTCAACTGGTACTTCGAGCAGGCGGTGAATGCGCCGGCCAATGCCGACAACATCGGCATTGGCGGTGGCGCGAATCTGCCCAGCGCGGCCGGCCGCAAGATCTGGGGCGACATCGCCGGCAGCATCACCGGCAGCAGCGGTTTGGGCTGGACCTTCCTGGGCAGGAACGCAGCCGCGGTGATTTCTGCACTGGATCAGGTCACCAATGTCAAACTGCTGCAGACGCCTTCGGTGTTCGTTCGCAACAATGCCGAAGCAACACTCAACGTGGGCACGCGCATCCCGATCAATTCAGTCAGCGTCGACACGGGCCTGGGCACCGGCGCTACATATTCCTCGGTGAACTACCTGGATACCGGCGTGATCCTCAAGGTGCGTCCGCGTGTGACCAAGGACGGAATGGTATTCCTGGACATCGTGCAGGAAGTCAGCTCGCCTGGAGCGGCGCCGACCAATTGCGGCACCAGCGCTGGCACCAGCGTCGCCTGCAACGTCCCGATCAACACGCGTCGCGTCAAGACCGAGGCGGCGGTACAGAGCGGTGACACCATCATGCTGGCCGGCCTGATCAGCGACAGCACCACCGACGGCAGCAACGGCGTGCCGTACCTGAGCAAGCTGCCGGTGGTTGGTGCGCTGTTCGGGCAGAAGACCCAGGACAGTAATCGGCAGGAAGTGATCGTGTTGCTGACCCCCTCGATCGTGCGCAACCCGCAGGAAGCCCGCAATCTCACCGACGAATACGGACAGAAGTTCGAGGCCATGAAGCCGCTGCCGGCACGCGGCAAGAAGTAAGCGGGTGAGCCTGCCCATCGTGCTGCTGGCGGTCGGCGTCGACGACGTCGCGCTGGACGCCTGCCTGGGTGCGTTGGAGGCGAACACGTCGGCCGGCACCCGCGTGTGGCTGGCCGACGATGCGCAGGCCGGCCCGCGCGGCATCCGGGTGATCGAGGCCTGGCTGGCGCGCACGCGCCTGCAGGCCGACTACACGCGGCGGCCGCGCATGCTCGGCGAGGTCGCGCATGTGGACGAGATGCTGCGTGCCTGCGGCGACGCCGACGTGGCGGTGCTGGCGGCCGACGCGCA
>NZ_AQOJ01000129.1:0-4558 GCF_000364685.1 Xanthomonas sp. SHU 166 | reverse complement strand
GTGCGGCTGCCGCCCACGATGCAGGCGCAGACGCAATTGCGCGGCGCGGGCTTCGCCCTCGCGGCGACGCTGGTGGACGGCGGCGACGATCTGTTCGCCACTGCCTTGCCGCAGCGCCTGGTCTACGTGATGGGCGCCGAGAGCGACGGGATGGACCGCGACTTCGCGCAGGCCTGCGATCTGCGCCTGTCCATCCCCGGCAGCGGCGCGGTGGAAAGCCTCAACGTCGCCGCCGCCACCGCGGTGTTGCTGGGCACCTGGCGCAGCCGGCATCCGCACGGGCGTGCGGCGCGCTGAGCACGGCGTCACGCGCTGAGATGCGGCTGCATTTGGCTACGCAATAGTGTGCGCGCCGGCCGGTTTCGGGTTTGCGAGGGGCCTGCCGGCGGCGTAGCGTGCAGGCGCGCCTCGCCGATGCGATCGCGCCACGCGCGCTGGCGTCGGCGAAACCGCGCAGTCCCCCGCCCGAAAGGGCCATCGTCACTCCTGCGGAGATGTCGCTCATGAAGCTGCTGTTCTCCATCAAGCACCTGCTGTCGTCGAAGAAGCCGCTGAAGTCGTACGCCTGGTACATCTGGTACTGAGCGCCGTGTGCGATGCCGCGCGGCATGCCGTGCGGCCGGTGCCCGGCGGATGCGCTGCGCCGGGCGTCGTTCCTCCAGGAGACTGGCGATGTCCGCCACCATGGTCGACCGCGATGCGCGCGCCACGGTCTTCGCGCCGCGTCTGCAGGCGTTGCTGCGCGCGCATGTGGGGCAGGACGCGTTCCGCCTGGATGCCGACACGGTCGGTGTCGCCGGCGCCGCGCTGAGCGACCGCCTGCTCGCGGCCCGGCCCGCCACCGAACACGAACGGCCGACCTTCAAGCCGTTGCACGGCCGCTCGATCGCGCGCAGCGAGGCGGCGAAACTGATGCAGGCGATCGGCCGCGACGTGCGCGAGGCGCTGAAGCGTCCGCCGCCGCCCACACTCGACCTGTCCGGTCCATGGCCGCACATCGGCCATGTCTATCTGCGCGACCTGCTGCTCGGCGGCGACCCGTGGCGGCTGCGCCTGCTGATGGACCGCACCCTGGAACTGACGCCGCGCCTGACCTGGGCGGTGATCGCCGCCGGCGCGCTCGCACCGCTGGCGCCGGGCGCGGAGGCCTCGGCGTTGGCCACGCTGCTGTCCGCGGCCGATGGCTACCGCACGCGCCGCGATGCGATGGGCCTGTACCGGCGCACCGCCGCGCCGGTGTGCTTCACCATTTCCACGCTGGTCGCCAACGCGCTGTGGCTGGGGTCGCCGTTCGACGCGCGCGTCTGCAACCGCAACATCCTCTACGAAACCCTGCGCCTGCTGCCGTCGTCCTGGAACATCCTGCGCAATGCCTCGCCCGAGTACGGTGCGCTGGATCCGCGTATCGGCGCCGCCGACGACGTGCTGGTGCTGCCCTTGCTCAGCCATCGCGATCCGGCGCTGTGGGAGGAGCCGGAGGCGTTCCGGCCAGAGCGCTGGGACGGCGTGGATCCCGATGCGTTGCCCGGCTACCTGCCGTTCGGCCATGCCTCCGAGCGCTGCTGGGGCCGGCACATGGTCATGCCGCTGGCGGAGCGGCTACTGGACCTGCTGCGCGGTCAGGACCTGGTCGCGGACCCGCAGCAACGTCGCGCCACTGTGCCGTTGACCGGGCTGCTCGGTGTGGCCCAGGTCGACGTGATCCGGCACGCGCGCGCGCGAGGCGTTGCCTGCCGCACGCGGTGACGGCGCTCAGCGCGGGGCGGGCGGCGCGGTGGACCCGCGCGTGACCAGGGTGTAGTCCAGCACCTGATGGGTGCCGCGGCTGGGCAGGCCGTCGCGGCGCTGGCGAATTTCGCCGAGCAGCAGCGTCACCGCGGCCCTGCCCATCGCCGCGACCGGCTGGTGGATGGTGGTCAGCTCCGGCCAGATCGTGGTGGCCACCGGCGTGTCGTCGAAACCGGCGATCGACAGATCCTCGGGCACGCGCAGGCGCAGTCCGTGCGCGATCGCCAGCGCTGCCGCGGCCATGTCGTCGTTGCTGCACAGGATCGCGCTGGGACGCGGGGCGACCTGCAGCAACGCAGTGGCCGCGAGCAGGCCGGAGCGATAGGTGAACAGGCCTTCGGCCACGCGCTCCGGTGCCACCGTCAGCCCGGCCCCGGCCATGGTGTCGAAGAACGCGCGGCTGCGCAGTGCGCTGGGCGTGTGCCCGGGATCGCCGCTGACGAAGCCGATGTCGCGGTGGCCCAGGTCGAGCAGATGCCGGGTGAGCGCGCACGCCGCCTGGTAGTCGTCGATGCGCACCGAGCTGACCCCGGGCATCGGTGCGCCGGTGGCGACCGCCACCAGCGGAATGCCGCGCGCATCCAGTTCGGCGATGGTCTGCCGCGCATCGCACAGCGGCGGCGGCAGGATCAGGCCATCGGCACCGGCCGCGAGCAGGCGTTCGGTGGCGGCGCGCTGGCTGGCGCTGTCGTCGCTCTTTTCCACCAGCACCTGGCAGCCTTCCAGGCTGCTCTGCTCGAGCATGCCGAGCATGAACTGGTTGAGGTAGGCCGCGCTGGGATTGCTGTAGAGAACGCCGATGCGTGCCAGTCCTGCGGTGCGCAGCGAGCGGCCGGCGAGGTTGGGGCGGTAGCCGAGCGCCTTGATCGACGCTTCGACGCGCTCGCGCATGGTAGCGCTCACGCGCGGGTGACGATTGATCACGCGCGAAGCAGTCATCGGCGACACGCCCGCATGGCGGGCTACATCCAGCAACGTCACCGCTGAGCCCGCGCGACGTTGCCGTATGCCCATCAAAGGTCCTGGCGCTGCTGCGGAGGGGAAGCCCCTGCGCGCGTCCTGCGCAGGTCCGGTTTACTTTACTCCCTGGGCGGTTCCACTGTCTTGGCCTGGCTGCCGAAACCGCCGTCGGCCTGCGCCGCCAGATATGCGAACACCGCATACGCGGCGACATTCTGCGCCAGCGCCTTCGGGTCGATCTTGTCCAGGGTGTCGTCGGCGGTGTGATGCAGATCGAAGTAATCGCTGCCGTCCTGCGCCAGCCAGGCCCAGGCGCCGCCCTTGGCGGCGAGCGGACCGACGTCCGGGCCGGGGCCGCCGGCGTCCGGCGCATAGGCGATGCCGAGCGGTGCCAGCGCCTCGGCGATCTGCCGGGTCGCCGCGCGCGAGCCGGCGGCGTCGCCGGAGCCGGTGTTGAAGGCATAGATGCGGCCGGCGCCGAAGTCGCTCTCGGCGACGATCTGGTGCCGCGCCACGTCCTTGGCATGCGCCTGCGCATAGGCCTTGCCGCCGTACAGACCCTGCTCCTCGTTGGCGAAGGCGACCACGCGGATGCTGCGCTTGGGCGCCTGCTTGAGCTGGCCGATCAGATGCCCGGCGGCCATGCTGATCGCCACGCCGGCGCCGTCGTCGATCGCGCCGGTGCCCAGGTCCCAGGAATCCAGGTGCCCGCCGATCAGCACCACCTCGTTCGGCAGCGTGCGTCCGGTGATCTGCCCGATCACGTTGTAGGACGTGGCGGTGCCGTCCCAGCCGCAGTCCAGCGCCAGGCGCAGGCGTACCGGGCCGCGCGCGAGCAGGCGCGCCAGCTGGTTGGCGTCGGGCACCGACAGCGCCGCCGCCGGCACCGGCGTCAGTCCTTCGTCGAAGCGGGTGATGCCGGTATGCGGCACGCGGTGCGAATCGGTGCCGGCCGAGCGCATCACGAAACCGATCGCGCCCTTGCGGATCGCTTCGGACGGCCCCTTGCTGCGCACCGCGCCGCCGTTGCCGTAGTCCTTGCCATCGCGGGTGCGCAGCATCTGGTAATCGACGAAGGCGATCTTGCCGCGCAGCGCATCGGCCGGCGCCGCCTGCAACGCGGCCAGGTCGGCGAAGCGCACCACCTCGGCCTCGACCGTGCCGCCTGGGCTGCCGCCCAGCGCGGCGACAGTGAGCGGTTGCGCATGCGCGCCGAGCACCTGCGCGTGTTCGCTGCGACGCTCCCATTTCGGGAACGTCACCGGCTCGGTCCACACCTTGTCGAAGCCCAGTGCCTTGAATTTCGCCGTGGCCCAGGCCACCGCGCGTGCATCGGCCTCGCTGCCCGCCATCCGCGGGCCGATCTCGGTGGTCAGCGACTCGACCACCTTCCAGCTGGTGTCGTCGGCCAGTGCCCGCTCGCGCAAGGCCGCCGCGTCGCGGAGTGCCGCCTCCGGGATGCGCGTGGCCTCGGCGGCAACCGCAGGAGAGGACAGACTCAGCACAGCAGCGATGACGACGGCAAGACGACGCATGGAAAACTCCGCGGACACAGGAACCGCGAGCTTAGCAGTGCCTCACCGCCGTGCACGACGCGGCCTCCATGGCGGAAGCCGCGTGTGCCGTCGCGCTTACTCCGGGCGCGGCTCGTGTTTGAGCGAATCGCGGATCTCGCGCAGCAGCAGCACTTCCTCGGTCGGGGCCTTCGGCGCCGGCGGTTCCTTGCGGGCGATGCGGTTGATCGCCTTGACCAGCATGAAGATGGCGAAGGCCACGATCACGAACTGGATGATGGTGTTGAGGAAATCGC
>NZ_AQOJ01000128.1:0-18992 GCF_000364685.1 Xanthomonas sp. SHU 166 | reverse complement strand
CCCCCCCGCCGGTACCGGCTTGCCGGCGGCGTCCACCGTCGCCGCCTTCAGCGTCCATGCCCAGCGCGAGAAATCCACGCCGCCCACGAGCAATCCGATCGGCGGCATGATGATCTTCTCGACCAGCGCGGTGACGATCTTGCCGAACGCGGCACCGAGCACCACGCCGACCGCCAGGTCCAGCACGTTGCCGCGCATGGCGAATTCCTTGAATTCGCGGATCATGCTCATCGGGACTCCTCTCTTGTCAGTGCGGGCCTGTCGCCGCGGCGCTAGCCTAGCGCAGTCGCCGTGGTGGTCGAATCACAGGCGCGCGTATGTCGCGCGACAGGCGTGCCCCTTAGCCGACGATGCGGCCGTGCCGCTCGGCCACGTTCTCCAGGCGCGCGCTGAAGCGATCGCCCGGGCGCAGCGCGGCCACGCCGGCCGGCGTGCCCATGAACACCAGATCGCCGGCGCGCAACGCGAACAGCTTGGACAGCTCGTGCAGGATCTCCGGCACGTTCCAGATCATCTGCTCCAGCAGCGACTGCTGGCGCACCTCGCCGTTGACTTCCAGCGAGAGGTTCAAGGCCTCCAGCGCCCCGACCTCGCCAGCCGGGATCAGCTCGCTGATCGGCGCGGAGGCGTCGAAGCCCTTGGCGATGTCCCACGGCAGGCCCTTGGCCTTGGCCGCGGCC
The DNA here is from genome assembly GCF_000364685.1 of Xanthomonas sp. SHU 166. Lineage (NCBI taxonomy): Bacteria > Pseudomonadati > Pseudomonadota > Gammaproteobacteria > Lysobacterales > Lysobacteraceae > Xanthomonas > Xanthomonas sp. SHU 166. The sequence continues at coordinate 18,312 of NZ_AQOJ01000128.1, read as the reverse complement.
TGCAGGTCGCGACGGGTCAGGTCCAGGCCCACGCCATAGGCCAGGATCAGCGCCTCGGCGCTTTCCACCGGCAGCACGCCGGCCGGCGCGTCCTGGCCCAGCGCCACCACCAGTTCCACCTCGTGGTGCAGGTCCTGGGTCGCGGACGGGTAGGGGATGGCGTCGTCGCCGATCACCAGCGCATCGGCCGGTTTCATGAAGAAGGTCGGCTGGCCGCGTTCGGCTTTCGAGGCCGGCGCACTGGCGCCCATCTCACGCGCGTGGTCGGCGAAGTTGCGGCCCACGCAGTAGATGCGATGCACCGGAAACAGGCCCTGTCCACGCACGGGAACGCGCGGAGCCTCGGCAGCAGCGAACAGGTCTTTCATGAGCATGCATCCAACGAGAGGGGATGCAGCAGTTTAGCGGGTCGGGTTCAACCCGATTCCAACAGGGAAGCGGATGTCGCTCTCACGATTTCCCAATCCCGATTCCCCATTCCCAGCTCTAAAGCGGCAAGGCCGGCTTGCGCACCACTCGATACTCGCCATCGACCACATGCCGGCGCGCGGTGGCCGGGCGCTTGCCGCGCTGGCTCAGCAGCTTCATGGCGATGCCGCCCAGGATCATCGCCGCGCCCACGAACACGCTGACGAACACCAGCCCGGCCAGGATCGCCAGGCCGAGCAGGCCCACGGCCAGCTTCACCAGCGGATGGCGCGGCTTGCGCGGCGCGAACAAGTGCCGGAATTGGTCGAAATTGAAGAGGCGAGCGCGCATGGCAGAACTCTGTTTCAGTTTGAACCGAAGGGGCGCAGTATCGGCGCTGTTTTATGTGACGGAGTGAAAACTTCGTTAAGCGAAAAATTAACACTTTCCGGTCAGGGGCTTGCATGTGCTCGTCGGGTGAAGGGCGTGCGGCGTCACGGCTGCCGATCGCCCATGCCAGAATGACCACCCCTTGCTGCCCGCGCTGCGTTCCATGACCGAATCATCTGCCGTGCTGGCGCCGCTGCACGACCTGGTTTCCGGCGAGCTGGCCGAGGCCGAGGCGCTGATCGGCGGCGAGCCCGAATCGCTGCTGCTGTACCGCGAGGGCGACCGCGTGCGTGCGTGGTTGAACGTGTGCCCGCATGCCGGGCGCCGCCTGGACTGGGCGCCGGGGCAGTTCCTGAAGAGTCGCGAGGGCCACGTGGTGTGCGCCGCGCATGGCGCCGCGTTCGAACTGCAGGGCGGCGCGTGCGTGTCCGGCCCGTGCCGCGGCCAGAGCCTGCATGCGGTGCCGGTGGAGGTGCGGGCAGGGCAGGTGGTGCTGGTCTAGCGCGCAGCACGCGCGCTTGCGGTGCGACGCACGCTACAGCGCGTGCCACCAGCCCATCGACATCAGGTTGACCATCAGCACCACCACCAGGGTGTAGACCAGCGACAGCGGGCCGCCGACGCGCCACAGTTCGCGCGGCTGGTAGTTGGCCGGGCCGGTGATCATCGAGATCACCGGATTGGACGCGGTCATCAGGTTGTTGGACGCCGACAGCGCCACGATCAGTGCGAACGCGGTGGGATTGCCGCCGGCCGCCAGCGCCAGGTTGACCGCGATCGGCACCATCACGATGGTCGCGCCGACATGGCTGATCACCAGCGAGAACGCGGTGGTCAGCAGGCCCAGGGCGATCTCCAGCGCCCACACCGGCATGCCCTCGGGTAGTCGCGCAATGGTATGCCCGGCGACCCAGGCCGCCGCGCCGCTGCTGTCCATCGCCCAGCCCAGCGGGATCAGCCCGGCCATCAGGAACACGGTCTTCCAGTTGATTGCCGCGTAGGCCTCGTCCATGCGCAGCACGCCGGTCAGCAGCATGCCGGCCACACCGGTCATCAAGGTCAGCGCCACCGGCAGCCTGGAGGTCAGCGCGATCAGGATGGTGAGGGCGAAGATCGTCATCGCGATCTTGAACTTGTGCGGGCGGTGCTCGCCCTTGGGGTAGTCGGTGACCACCACGAAGTCGCGGCTTTCCGAGGCCTGCGCCAGATCCTGCCAGATGCTGTGGAACACCAGCATGTCGCCGGCGCGCAGCGGCACCTTGCGCACGTCCTCGCGGATCACCTGCTTGTCGCGGTTGATCGCCAGCAGGCTGATCCCGGCCTGCTTGCGCAGACGCAGTTCGGCCGCGCTCTTGCCGATGAAGCGCGAGGTCGGCGGGATCACCGCCTCGGAGATGCCGGCGCGGCTGGGGTTGAACAGGTCGCCGAGGTTGCGCAGGCGCGAGGACAGGCGCAGGAACTGGTTCTGCGCGAAATCGGCGACCTGCTGGCGCGCGCCCATCACCCCGAGCACGCTGCCGACCCAGATGCGCATGTCCGCCGGCGGCGCCAGGCGGGTGTCGTTGCCGGTCTTCAGGGCGAGCAGCAGCGGTGCGTTGTGCACGGTCTCGGCCTCGCCCAGGGTCATGCCGACCAGCGGGCTGTCGGCGCTGACGATCAGCTCGAACACGTCGCCTTCGATGCCGTAGGTGCGGGCGAAATAGCTTTCGGTGCGCGCCGGGGTGACGCCGTCGTTGATCAGCCGCTCTTCTTCGGCCAGCGCCTTGTCGCCACGCACGCGGAAATAGATCAGCGAGGCCGCCAGCAGCGCCACGCCGATCGGCAGCGGCGCGAACATGCGCAGCGGCTCGATGGTGGCCATGCCCGAGGGCAGGTTGTTGTTGGCCGACTGCAGCAGGTCGTTGAGCAGGATCAGCGGCGAGTTGCCGACCATGGTCAGCGCGCCGCCCATCACGATGGCCGCGGCGATCGGCAGCAGCAGCCGCTGCAGGGTCAGCCCGGTGCGCCCGGCCAGGCGCGAGGCCACCGGCAGGTACAGCGCCATCACCGAGGGGTTCTGCATGAACGAGGAGTTGAGCCCGGCGATGGCGGTGGTCAGCAGCATCAGCCGTTCCTCGACCCCGCGTGCGCGGCGCAGCAGCCACGACGCCAGCCGGTTCAGCGCACCCGTGCGCTCCAGCCCGGCGCCGAGGATGGTGGTGGCGATGATGCTCATCACCGCGTTACCGGAGAAGCCGCTGAACAGCTCCTCCGGCGCGATCAGCCCGGTCACCCCGAGCACCACCAGCACCACCAGCGCCACCACGTCGGCGCGGATCCGCTCGAACACGAACATCGCCATGGTGAAGCCGACCAGCCCGAGCACGAGCTTCATATCGGTGGTCAGCGTCAGCGCGGTGTCCATGCGAGGCCGGGAATGGGGAATCGGGAATGGAGAATGGCAGAAGCGGCCGGTCGTCGCAGGTCGTCGCTATCGGGGAGCGGCAGGCGAACCCGCTTCCGATTCCCGATTCCCCGTTCCCGATTCCCGGTCGTACAGCAAATCCCACACCCCATGCCCCAGATTCTGGCCGCGGGTCTCGAAGTGGGTCTGCGGGCGCCAGTCCGGGCGCAGGACGTGGCCGCGCGGGCCGGCGCGGTTGACCAGGCCGGGGGTGGCGTCGAGCACGTCCCACATCTGCTCGGCGTAATCGGCCCAGTCGGTGGCGCAGTGCAGGCGGCCGCCGGCGCGCAGCTTGCGCACCAGCAGCGCGGCGAAGGCCGGCTGCAGCAGGCGCCGCTTGTTGTGGCGCTTCTTGTGCCAGGGGTCGGGGAAGTAGATGCGCACTTCGTCCAGGCTGCCGTCGGCGATCTCGTGCTGCAGCACCTCCACCGCATCGTGGTGGTACAGGCGCACGTGATCGGCGCCGTCCTCGGCCAGGGCGTTGAGCAGGCGGCCCACGCCCGGCGCGTGCACCTCGATGCCGATGTAGTCGCGGCTGCGGTCGTGCTGTGCGGCATGGCGCAGCGCGGCGCCGTTGCCGAAGCCGATCTCCAGCACCTTGGGCGCGCTGCGGCCGAAGGTGGCGTCCAGATCGCGTGGCTGGCCGCGGTAGTTCAGGCCGAAGCGCGGCCACAGCGCGTCGAACGCGCGCTGCTGCGCCGGGGTGAAGCGCCCCTGGCGCAGCACGAAGCTGCGCACCTGGCGATGGCCTTCCTCGACGGTGAAGGGTTTCGGCGGGGTCTTGGCGCCGGCGCTGGAGAACGGATCGGTCATGCCTGCGACCTCATCCGATCAGTCCGTCGACCGGCGAGGAGGCGCTGGCGTAGCGCTTGCGCGGGATGCGCCCGGCCAGGAACGCCTCGCGGCCGGCCTCCACCGCCTTGCGCATGGCGCTGGCCATCAGCACGGGGTTGCGCGCGCCGGCGATGGCGGTGTTCATCAGCACGCCGTCGCAGCCCAGCTCCATCGCGATCGCCGCGTCCGAGGCGGTGCCGACGCCGGCGTCGACGATGATCGGCACCTTGGCGTTGTCGATGATCTCCAGCAGGTTGTAGCGGTTCTGGATGCCCAGGCCGGAGCCGATCGGCGCGGCCAGCGGCATCACCGCCACGCAGCCGATCTCTTCCAGGCGCTTGGCCAGGATCGGGTCGTCGCTGGTATAGACCATCACCTCGAAGCCGTCGGCGACCAGGATTTCCGCGGCCTTGAGGGTCTGCACCACGTCCGGGAAGAGGGTGCGCTGGTCGCCCAGTACTTCCAGCTTGGTCAGGTTGTGGCCGTCGAGCAGTTCGCGCGCCAGCCGGCAGGTGCGCACCGCGTCCTCGGCGGTGTAGCAGCCGGCGGTGTTGGGCAGAATGGTGTACTGCTCCGGCGGCAGCACGTCGAGCAGGTTGGGCTCGCCCGGATTCTGGCCGATGTTGCTGCGGCGGATCGCCACGGTGACGATCTGCGCAGCGGCGGCCTCGGTGGCCAGGCGGGTCTGTTCGAGATCGGCGAACTTGCCGGTGCCGGTGAGCAGGCGCGAACGGTAGGGTTTGCCGGCGATCACCAGCGCATCGTGGGGGGCGGGAGCGTTCATCGGCGGATTATCGCCCATCGCACCGGCCCTGCCGAGCCCCGCACCTGCGCGCGGCGGTGAGATTCAGCCGCCGCCCAGCGCGTGCACGATCTCGACCCGGTCGCCTGCATGCAGTTCGTGCTCGGCATGCGCGCCGCGCGGCACGATCTGGCCGTTGACCTCGACCGCCACGCGCCGCTGGCCCAGCCCTTCGGCCTGCAGCAGCGCGGCCACGGTGGTGGCCGGCGCCAGCGCGCATTGTCTGCCGTTCAATTCGATGTTCATGCCATCATTGTGCAATGCGCGCCGTGGGCGTGCGAGTCGCAATCTTGCGGCAGTGCAACGTGAGCGTGTCCGGCAGAGGTGGAATGATGTCGGCCATGCGGCTACGTATGGTGCGGCCGCTTCCCCGTTTCGCTGCATTTCTCGTGTTCCATTTCTGCCCGGGAGGGCTTCCATGACTTCGTCCATCCGTCCGCTCCGCTCGCTGCTCGCCGCCGCGATCGTGCTCGCCGCCGCGCCTGCGTTCGCGCAGTCCACCTACAGCCGCACCGTGTTCTTCGGCGACAGCCTGACCGACGCGGGCTACTACCGTCCGCTGCTGCCGGCCTCGGTGCGTGCGGTGACCGGCCAGTTCACCACCAACCCCGACTTCGTCTGGGCGCAGTACGTGGCCGAGTACTACGGCACCAACGCCGCCGCCAACGGCAACGGCCAGATCGGCGACGACTATGCCGCCGGCAATGCCCGTGTCGGCGTGGCCAACCCGAGCGCGCTGGGCGTGGCACCGTCGCTGGCCACCCAGGCCAGCAACTACCTGGCCGCCAACGGCGGCAAGGCCGACCCGAACGCGCTGTATTCGGTGTGGGGCGGTGCCAACGACCTGTTCGCCATCGCCGGCGGTGCGCCGGTGCAGGCCACCATCGGCAATGCCGTGACCGCCGAAGTGGGCATCGTCGCCAGCCTGCAGAACGCCGGTGCGCGCTACGTCATGGTCAACAACCTGCCCGACGTCGGCATCACCCCGCGCTTCCGCGCTGGCGGCGCCGCGGCGATGGCGCAGGGCACCGCGCTCGCCACCGCCTACAACACCGCGCTGTTCTCCGGTCTCAAGAGCGCTGGGCTGCGGGTGATCCCGGTCGATACCTTCCACCTGCTGCAGGAAGTGGTGGCCAACCCGGGCGCCTACGGCTTCACCAACGTCACCGGCACCGCCTGCCAACCGCAGATCACCGCGCAGTCGCTGACCTGCAACCCGACCAGCTACGTGAGCGCCGATGCCGCCGACACCTACGTGTTCGCCGACGGCGTGCACCCGACCGGCCGCACCCATGAACTGCTGGCGCAGTACGCGCTGTCGATCCTGGAAGGCCCGCGCACCCAGCAGATCCTGACGCACTCGGCGCAGATGGTCGGCCGCTCGCGCGCCGACCAGGTCGCCTGGCACGTCGACGGTCGCCCGGAAGCGGATGGCGTGCGCTGGTGGGGCAACCTGCGCGGCGACATGCAGCGCTACCAGCACGGCGACCTGTACGACGGCATGGCTCCGGCCGGTCTGTTCGGCGTGGACTGGTCGCGTGGCGAGTGGGTGTTCGGCGGCTTCGGCGGCTTCGGTCGCACCGATGCCGACTTCGGCAACCGCGGCGGCGACTACACCCAGGACGACAGCACCCTCGGCGGCTTCGCTGGCTGGTACGGCGAGCATGCCTGGGTCAACGCCCAGGTCAGCTACACCTGGCTGAGCTACGACGTCACCCGCAAGGTCAACCTCGGCCCGGCCACCATCGAGCACAAGGGTTCGCCGGACGGCAGCAACCTGACCGCGGCGCTGCAGGGCGGCTACGAGTTCGGCGAGGGCAGCTTCAAGCACGGCCCGGTGGCCGCGGCGATCTGGCAGAAGGTCAAGCTCGATGGCTACACCGAGAGCAACCCGAACTCCAGCGCGCTGGGCTACAGCGACCGCGACGTCGAGTCGATGGTCGGCCGCATCGGCTGGAAGGCCAGCATCGATGCCGGCACGGTGAAGCCGTACCTGCAGGCCACCTACGACCACGAGTTCAAGAAGAACCAGGAAGCCACCGCGTACCTGCAGACCATGTCCGACCTGGGCGAGTACGCGGTGCCGGGCATCAACTTCGACCGCAACTACGCGTCGGTGGTGCTGGGCGCGCGGACCAAGCTGTGGGGCTTCGAGAGCAACGTCGGCCTCGCCACCACCACCGGCCAGTCGCGCGCGCACGACACCTCGCTGTTCGTGAACTTCGGCGGCAGCTTCTAAGCACTGCCCGACGTTGCCTGCCTTGCCCGGCTGTGTGCCGGGCAGGGTGGGGCAGATGGGGTGACGTAAACCAACGGCATTGGATGCCAGTTGTGGGAGGGGCTTCAGCCCCGACGCCTCTGATCTCGAGCCGTCGGGACTGAAGCCCTTCTGCATTTCCAGGGCACGCTGCTGGGAGTGCCGGGATCGCCCGCGCGCTGCAGCCGCATTGCGCCGATTTCTTGCGCAACCCCCGGCCCAGCGCATAGACTGCACCGGCGACGCGGGCGTAGCTCAATGGTAGAGCTGTAGCTTCCCAAGCTACTGACGTGGGTTCGATTCCCATCGCCCGCTCCACGTTCCAACTTAGTCTGAAAGTGATTGACTGGGTTGAAGATTCAGGCCGATTGATGATTCCGAGCGATGCCCTCCGAGGTATCAATCGAGGTATCAATCTTGCCCAAGCCTCTGATCATTTCGCGCTCGGCTGGCCTGTATGCGCGCTTCTTTGTTCCCGCTGATCTGAAGCCCATGGTCGGCGCGCGCTACGTCTTTTCGACCAAGGCGAGTATCTTGGAACCATCCAATTTACTGGCTTGATTTTCTATAGGTCGGGCTTGGCGGACGATCGCGTGGGTTGAGAAGTGGAGCGCGCTTTGAGGGGCATGAAAGACGTATCGCTTTGGTGCGTCTTGACCACATTCGGAAATCGGTTGTCTCCGGCAAGACAAGAGTGAACTTCATTTTGCAAATTTCAAGCGAGAATATGAATCTGGCCTCGATAGACGAGATTTTCGTCGGTCGGGGATTTTCAAGTATCCAGGGCGAGATGTCTCTGGCGACCGCAGTTTTTGGGTCTGATAGCTATCAAAGGTTCATCAAAAATCAGTCCTTTCCAGAATTCTTTGTTGCCGCTAAGGAGCGTGAGAGTGAGCTTGGCGTCCGACTCGCGGAGTGGAATGCCACCTCTCGAGAAGAGGTTAGTAAGGCCATTGAGCTTATCTTGGATGATCCTATTCTCGATTTCTTGCGAAAGCGTGATTTGTTCGTGCGGTTCTTTCCTGAGCAACTCGGACAGATGCTCTCTGCGCATCTGCCGGCATATCAAAAAAGCGTCGAGCAGGAGGTTGAAAATCTCTGCATCGTCACGCGTGGAGCGGCCATCGATTTGAAGGGAGGCGAAGCGATTGTTGCGCGGAAGCAAATATTCAATGAGGTGGCGAGAGACGCCTTTGCGAAAATTGGGCTATCTGTTGCCGGCGAGAAGGATGGGCTGCTTCACTTTTCTGGGGTGGGAAACGACGGTGCCAAGTTTTCGGCGCAGATGGAGCCTTTATCCCTCACTAGAATATACTTGACGTATATGTGGCCGACCATTCGATACTGGCCTTTGATGTATTTTAGCTTGGTCGTTAAGAAGAGAGTGAAGGGCGAGAAGAAAGCGGCGATCATGATGCCGCCCGGCGTCCAGTCGTTGGCAGCGCTGCGCTTGGGCAAATACGAAGACAGTCACTCGCTAGAAATTGCTGTGCGCGCCTTGGTGCTCTGGATCGAACTGGGATTTTTCGGTGGCCCAGCCAAAAAGAACTGTTGAAATGATCAGAACTTTGAGCTTTTCCGGGTGTCTGGTTGCGCTCTGCTCAGAGCAGGCCTTCGCAGTCACATGCACGACAGTGCCTTCCAAGGCCGGAAACAAGCGCATTGGACTGCACTAGGCGCGAAGCCCGAGCGTGTGATGGGTTTCGTTGAGGCGATAGAGGGTGAAGTCATTTTCTTCGATCACGATTTCATTCACGCAGCACGGCTCCTGCTTGATGCGCCAATAGCGCCTCAGCGAAAGTCCTAGGCATTGCAGCAGAAGTACCCGATTGATGCTGTCGTGGCCGACGAGGACCACGGTCTGGCCGCTGTGATGGTGCAGGATGTTCTGTAGAACCCGCATGGCGCGAACCAGGACATCCGCCAGCGTTTCGCCTCCTGGGATCACTGCGAGGTCGGGCATGGCGAACCAGGTCCGTGCCATCTCTGGCCAACCCGCACCTACCTCGTCGTGCGTCAGTCCCTGCCACTGGCCGTAATCGATGTCGGACAGGTCGTCCAGGGTCGTGGTCGGCACGCCGGTCGCTTGCGCGATTGCCGCACCGGTCCGCACGCACCGCGACAGCGGACTGGTGTAGATCGCGTGCGGTGTCCAGCTTTGCGCGACGCGCGTCGCCAAGGCTGCGGCTTGCAGTTCGCCAAGCTGCGATAGCGGCAGTTCCGCACGCCCGCGGAACCGCTCGGGTGCAATCCAGTCGACATGCCCATGGCGGGCGAGGATCAGGGTGGTCATGGCCCCTTTCTCTCATTGTCTTGTCGAACCAGCGCTGAGCGGTCGCGAGCCAGCCGAGACAGCCGCCGGCGCACTGTCAAACCCGCTTCATCGACCAGCGCTAGGCTGGCAAACGCCTGAGCGTTCGCTCGTTGCCGGTGTTGCTTCTCGTGGTCGATCACAGTCGTCGTCGTTTTCTCACCCGCACGTCCATGGCCCTCGGGGCTGGTGCGGCCATGCCGCTGTTGCCGGGTGTGATTCGCAGTGCGCTGGCGGTGCCGCCGGCGCGGGTCACCGGCACGCTGCAGGACGTGCAGCATGTGGTGATCCTGATGCAGGAGAACCGCTCCTTCGATCATTACTTCGGCTGCCTGCGCGGGGTGCGCGGCTATGGCGATCCGCGGCCGCTGCGGCTGCCCAGCGGCAAGCCGGTCTGGTACCAGCCTGAGCGCAAGGGCAGCGATCGTTACGTGCTGCCGTTCCGGCTCAACAGCCAGACCAGCAGCGCGCAGTGGATGAAGGATCTCAACCACGACTGGAAGGGCTCGCACGAGACCTGGAAGCACCACGATGCCTGGATCGCGCAGAAGAGCGCGATGAGCATGGGCCACTTCCAGCGCGAGGACCTGCCGTTCTACTACGCGCTGGCCGACGCCTTCACCCTTTGCGACGGCTACCACGCCTCGCTGTTCGGCCCGACCAATCCCAATCGCATGTACATGTTCACCGGCACCAGCGGCCTGAGCGTCGGCAACGACGGCGAGCAGGCGGTGAACAACCGCGACGACGGCAACTGGACCGCGGACATGGCGCGCGACAATCCGCGCTTTCCCGGCTACACCTGGAGCACCTACTCCGAGCGCCTGCAGCAGGCCGGCATCAGTTGGCAGGTCTATCAGGAGTTCGATAACTACGGCGACAACAGCCATCCGTACTTCGCCAACTTTCGCAAGCTGGACCGCGCGTCGCCGCTGTACCGCCGCGGCCGCGCCATCGTGCCTGGCTCCACCGCCGACAACGCCAAGGCCTCGCGCGGCGAACACCTGGTCGCCGCGTTCGAGCGCGACGTGCGCGCCGGCACGCTGCCGCAGGTGTCGTGGATCGTCGCGCCGTACCTGCTCAGCGAGCATCCCGAGGCCACCCCGGCCTATGGCGAATCCTTGAGCGCGCGGCTGCTGGAGGTGCTGGCCGCTTCGCCGGAGGTCTGGTCGAAGACGGTGTTCCTGATCAACTACGACGAGAACGACGGCTTCTTCGACCACGTGCCGCCGGCGTTGCCGGCGATCCGGCCGGAGCTGGGCGCCAGCAACGTGGATCTGCATGGCGAGGACTATCACGGCGTGCCGGTCGGGCTGGGGCCGCGGGTGCCGATGCTGGTGGTGTCGCCGTGGAGCCGCGGCGGCTGGGTGAACTCGCAGGTGTTCGACCACACCTCGGTGCTGCGCTTCCTGGAGCAGCGTTTCGGCGTGATGGAGCCGAACATCAATCCCTGGCGCCGCGCGGTTGCCGGCGATCTGACCTCCACGCTGGACTTCGTCGGCCACGATTCGGCGCCGGTGGCCTTGCCGGACACCCGCGACTACATCGCCCGCATCGATGCCACCGCGACGCTGCCGCCGCCACAGCGCCCTGCCCAGCAGGCGCTGCCGGTGCAGGAGCCCGGGCAGCGCCCGGCACGCGCGTTGCCGTACGATTTCGATGTGCGGCTAGAGGTGCAGGCGAACGCGCGCGTGTTGCGCATGCGCAACCGCGGCGGGGCCGGCGTTGCGCTCAATGCCTATGCCGACGAGGGTGTGGCCGGGCCCTGGTTCTACACGCTGGCCGCCGGCAGCGAGCTGCAGGATGCGCGCCCCTGGCGCGGCGCTGCCGCCGATGCCGGCTACGCGCTGCGCGTGCATGGCCCCAACGGTTTCCTGCGCGAGTTCCATGGCGACGGGATCGGCGATGCCGGTCTGCAGGCCGAGGCCGACTACGATGTTGCCGCGCAATGCTTGCTGCTGACGCTGGTCAATGCCGGTGAGCAGCCCTGCGCGTTGCGCGTGCGCGACGGGTATCGCGGCGATGGTGGCGAGCAGGCGATCACGCTGGCTGCCGGTGATCGCACCGTCCTGCGTCTGCCTCTGCAGGCGCAGCACCACTGGTATGACCTGACCATCGACAGCGCGACTTTGCCGCAGTGGCGGCGGCGCCTGGCTGGGCACATCGAGACCGGCCGGCCGAGCATGAGCGATCCGGCGATCGGCCGCGCGGTCGACGCGTAGTGGCTGCACTGGCGTTCCGATGCGTGGCCAGGCTTCTGGCTGAGCACGGACACTGCTTGAGCAGGTCCCATAGGTAATGTGGCCGCTGTAGAAGTCACTGTGATCCGGGTTCACTAAGCGAGGCCATTGGCGCTTTGACCCTGTTGCAGTCGGGACTGAAGTCCCTCCCACAAGGATGGGGGCGGCCTTCGACGTCGCTGCCAGCAGGTGCGCATGACGCCCGGCGATGCGCCGGCGGTGGCGGCAGATTCAGTCGCGATCCTTTCGAGCGCATGCGATTCTGAAACGACGGCCAATGCCGCATGTCCATCCCCGTGCCCTGCAAGTTCGCCTCGCTCCCAAAACGCAAACGCCGCCGCTGCAAGAGCAGCGGCGGCGCGTGATGCCTTCCCTGGCAGTGTCGCGTCGGCTCAGAACTTGCCGCTGAAGGTGACGAAGAACTGGCGCGGCGCACCGGCCATCAGCGTCTGGTTGTAGCCGTTGGGGTCGGAGACGACGTAGCCGTTGGTGCCGACGGTGGCGAAGTAGCGCTTGTCGAACAGGTTGGTGACGTTCGCGCTCAGGCCCAGGTTCTGGAACATGCCGACCTGGCCGAAGTCGTAGCCGGCGCTGAGGTCGAAGCGCCAGTAGCTGGGCACCGACGAGTCGTTGAGGTAGCTGATGTAGCGGCGGCCGGTGTACTTGCCGTCCAGCGAGGCGTGCCAGCCGGCGTTTTCGTAGGCCAGGCTGCTGGAGAACATCCACTCGGGGATGCCGACCACGCGCTTGCCGGAGGTCGCCACCACGCCGCCATTGAGGTAGTCGTCCTGGTAGGTCGAGTCGTCATAGGACAGCGAGTTCAGCCAGCGCAGCTGTTCGATCGGACGCCAGATCACCGCCAGGTCGGCACCCTGGCTACGCACCGAACCGACGTTGTTGAGCGTGGCCGAGCAGGTCTGGATCGCGCTGCACGGCGAGGTCACCAGCAGGCGGTCGTCGAAGGTGGTGTGGTACAGGGCCAGCGACGCTTCCACGCCGGCGCCGCGCACGCGGTAACCCAGTTCGTAGGTCTGCGCGGTCTCCGGCTCCAGCGAGCCCTTGATCGCATTGAACGCGGCCTGCGATTCCTGGAACGGGGTGAAGCCGAAGCCGGCCATGTTCTTGTTGTAGGAGGCGTAGACCTCCTGGTGATCGTCGATCTTGTAGTTGATGCCGACCTGCGGCAGCAGGTCCGAGTCGGCCTTGATCTCGCCGGCGGCATTGGACGCGGACGGCACCTGCGACTGCGCGGTGGTGTCGACGATTAGCTTCTTGGCGCCGAAGTTCAGGGTCAGGCGCTCGTCCATCAGGCGCAGCGTGTCCTGCGCGTAGACCATGGTCGTGTCGGTATCGTAGTGCTGGGCGAAGCCGCGCGCGAACAGGGTGCCGTTCTTGTTGAAGTAGTACAGATCGGTGAACGGGCCGTCGAGCAGGAAGTAGTTGCGCTCCTGCACGGTCTTGGCGTTCTGGTACCAGCCGCCGATCTCGATCTCGTTGCCGGCCACGGTGAAGTTCAGCGAGCCGGTGACGCCATGGCGGTTGAGGCGGTAGTCGGTGGTGCGCATCGACAGCGGCACGCTGGGCGAGGACGCGACGTACGGCGTGGTCCACTGGCCTTCGCCGTTGTTGTCGTGGTAGTAGCCGGTCAGGTTCAGCGTGGCGCTGCCGCCGAGGTTGAACGTGCCGCTGAGCGCGGCCAGGTTGTCGCGGCGCAGGCCGGCGCCGGAGTAGTAGGACGCGTCGGCCTTGTCGTAGTCGGCCGGCAGGCCGTTGAGGCTGGCCGGGTAGCTGCCCTTGCCGTTGAGCGCGTTGGCGATCTGCACCGCGCTGTTCCAGTCCGGCATCAGGTAGTCCCAATCCCAGCCGAGCACCCGCTGCGAGGTCAGCGACAGGTCCATGATGTCGTATTCCTTGCGGTGCGAGCTGTCCAGGTACAGGCTGACCCGGTTGCCGTCGCCCCACTGGTACAGCGCCTTGGCGTTGGCCTGGTTGTACTCGTTGTTGCCGTAGCCCTTCCACTTGTCCATTTCGCCATGCACCAGCGAGGTGTACAGCGAGAAGCCGTGGATGTCGCCGGTGTCGCCGCGCAGGTAAGTGCGGCGGGTGCTGTCGGAGCCGAGGGTCTGGCTGAAGCGGAAGCCGGCGTCGGCATCCGGATCGGCCGAGTAGTAGCGCACGGTGCCGCCGAGGTTGCTGCTCGACGGCGTGCCCAGGCCGCCGGCGCCCTGCGCCAGCTCCACCGAGGCCACGTTCTCGGAAATGATCGCGCGGGTCACCTGCAGGCCATCGGTGACGCCGTAGCTCATGTTGCCCAGCGGCACGCCGTCCAGGGTGAAGCCGAGGCGGCTCTGGTCGAACCCGTGCAGGCTGATCGCGGTGGACCATTCGTAGGCGCCGAACGGGTCGGCCGACTGGAACTGCACGCCGGGCAGCTTGTCCAGGACCTTCAGCGCGCTGGTGCCGGGGGCGGCGATTCCGATGTCCTCACGGGTGATGCGCTGCACCTGGCGGGTGGTGCCGCTGGACACGACGGTGATCGCGTCGAGCATGGTGGCATCGTTGCCGCTCGCGCTGGCCGCCGCATCGGCGGTTGCGGTGGCGGCGGCCGGCGCGGTCTCGGCCAGCGCGGCGAAGGCCGGCAGGGCGGACACGATGGCGAGCACCAGCGCGTGCGGGCGCAAGGATCTGGAAGTGGGGGTCATCGAAAGTCACCAATCAAGAGGGGGAGACGTTCCGGTCCTGCCGCGCGGGGCGCGGGCAGCCGGCACCGGGCCGGTACGCGGCCCGCCCGCCACGATGCAACGGTTTTGTGAACGTTTCGGGGCGGTCCGATGTCGGCTGTGGGACAGCGCGCGGACGGTGGGTGATGGCGATCACCGCGCATCCTGGCCTTGCCACGACGTCGGCACCTGCGGCGACGTGCGGCATCGCGGCGCCGTTGGCGCGACGTATGATGCCGGGCCAGCCACCGCCGCCGCCTTCGATGAAGCTCGCCATCCTGTCCCGCAATACCAAGCTGTACTCGACCCGGCGCCTGGTCGAGGCCGGCCGCGAACGCGGGCACACGGTGCGCGTGCTCGACCCGCTGCGCTGCTACATGCGCATCGCCGCCGGCGCTTTCACCATGCATTACAAGGGCAAGCCGATCACCGGCTACGACGCGGTGATCCCGCGCATCGGCAACTCGGTGACCCGCTACGGCACCGCGGTGCTGCGGCAATTGGAGATGATGGGCGTCTGCACGCCCAACCCGTCCGACGCGATCCTGCGCGCCCGCGACAAGCTGCGCGCGCACCAACTGCTGGCGGCCAAGGGCATCGACATGCCGATGACCGTGTTCGGCGACAACCCGGACGACACCGGCGATCTGCTGTCCATGCTCGGCCCGCCGCCGCACGTGGTGAAGTTGAACGAGGGCACCCAGGGCACCGGGGTGATCCTGACCGAGAAGGCCAGCGCCTCGCGCGGCGTGGTCGAGGCGCTGCGCGGGCTGTATGCCAATTTCCTGGTGCAGGAGTTCATCGGCGAGGCCGAGGGCGCCGACCTGCGCTGCTTCGTGGTCGGCAACCAGGTGGTGGCGGCGATGCGCCGCACCGCGCCGGAGGGCGACTTCCGCTCCAACCTGCATCTGGGCGGCACCGCCGAGAAGACCGCGGCCAGCCGTGGCGAGCAGGAGGTCGCGGTACGCTCGGCCAAGGCGTTGGGCCTGGGCGTGGCCGGCGTCGATCTGATTCGCTCCAAGCGCGGGCCGCTGGTGCTGGAGGTCAACTCCACCCCGGGTCTGGAAGGCATCGAGACGGTCTGCGGACTGGATATCGCCGGCAAGGTCATCGAGTACCTCGAAGCTTGCCTGAAACGAAAGAAATCAGGGACTTAGTCGCATTACTGGCCGTTCGTTCTGGCTTAACACCGGTTTAATTCCGCCCTGCGTAAGCTTCTCCGGACCGCAGCTCTGCCCTCCTCAGCAGGAACGGTAATCGGGATAGAAAAACTTTCGGCCCAGGCAGCCCCGCTGCCTGGGTCTTTTTCTTGGGCGATTTGTTGGCGAGCGCAGCCCCCGGCCGGCGCCGGGTTCGCGCTTGCGGGCATGTTTGCGCGGCGGCTACATTGCGAAGGAATGTGGGGGGGGCTGCGGAATGCAGGAAGCCCTGATCGGTCATGGCGCCAAGGTGAGGCGCCCATGAACGTGAAGAAAGTGTTCGCACTGCAACTCAGTACAATTCGGCAGCGAGCTGACTCGGGTGAACGTGTTCAAGAAGGAGGCGAGCCTGGCTTGGCGCAGGCGTTGCCGAAGAACGAATGGCAGACCGCGCCGTTTGCGAGCGCTGAAGCTGGCGAGCGGATCGGCTGGAGCGAGAACTGATAGCGGCGACGCGCTGTCCAAGGCAGCGAATCGTCAGGTGGATCGCGAGGGCGAAAGTTCGCCTGGGCATCCATCGGAACGCATTGCAAATACCATGGCGGCGTGCCGCCGTGGACGACGAGGAGGCGCGGCATCCGCGGCGCACTCTACTGATACGTAGTACGACTGACGGGGTACATGTTGGTGCGAATTCTAGTGATCGAAGACAACAGCGACATCGCTGCCAATCTCGGCGACTACCTCGAGGATCGCGGTCATACCGTCGATTTCGCTGCCGATGGCGTCACCGGTCTGCACCTGGCGGTGGTGCACGAGTTCGATGCGATCGTGCTCGACCTCAACCTGCCCGGCATGGACGGCATCGAGGTCTGCCGCAAGCTGCGCAACGAAGCGCGCAAGCAGACGCCGGTGCTGATGCTCACGGCGCGCGATTCGTTGGACAACAAGCTCGCCGGCTTCGATTCCGGCGCCGACGACTACCTGATCAAGCCGTTCGCGCTGCAGGAAGTGGAAGTGCGGCTCAACGCGCTGTCGCGCCGCGGCAAGGGCGTGCACACCCGGGTGCTGGAGACCGGCGATCTGGAATACAACCTGGATACGCTGGAAGTGCGTCGCCAGGGCAAGCTGCTGCAGCTCAATCCCACTGCGCTGAAGATCCTGCAGGCGCTGATGGAAGCCGCGCCGGCGGTGGTGACCCGGCAGGAACTGGAAACCCGCGTCTGGGGCGAGGAACTGCCCGATTCCGATTCCCTGCGCGTGCATATCCATGGCCTGCGCGCGGTGGTGGACAAACCGTTCGACGTGCCGATGATCCAGACCCGTCACGGCATCGGCTACCGCATCGCTGCACCCGATGCCTGAAGCGCCTGCGTTGCCGCGTGTGGTGCGGCGGCGCGGACGCTACCGCCGCCGCCTCCGCAGCCGCATCATCCTCTCGTTCGTGCTGTTGGGCTTCGGCCTGACCGCACTGTTCGCGTTCGCCACCAACTGGGCGCGGGCACGCGTGGAGAACCAGCTGGTCGAGGTGGTGCTGAACCGCAACATCGACGAGTACTCGCACCGGTTCTTCTCCGATCCGTCGAAGAACCCGGATCTGCCGGTGCAGCAGATGGTCGGCCGGGTGGTCAAGAGCGACCGCTTCGAGGCGCTGCGGCGCGAGCAGCCGGAGTGGTACAACTTCTCCGACGGCATCCACAACGTGTCCGGTCGCGACGAAACCGGCAAGCCGTTCTCCTACAAGGTGGCGGTGCGCAAGACCCCGAACGTCTGGTTCTTCCTCGCCTATGACATGACCCAGACCATGCAGGGCGAGGTGCAGCTCAAGCGCACCCTGATCCTGTCGGTGCTGGTGTTCAGCGCATTGTCGCTGGTGATCGGCTGGTGGTCGGCGTCGCGAGTGATGCGGCCGGTGTCGGACCTGGCCGCACGCCTGCGCGCCTATCGCGGCAGCAGCGATCCCAAGCCGCTGGCGCCGCACTTCCCCGACGACGAGGTCGGCCAGCTGGCCGAGGCGCTGGACGACTATTCGGCGCGCCTGACCGAAGTGGTGCAGCGCGACCGCGAGTTCAATGCCGACGTCAGCCATGAACTGCGCACGCCGCTGGCGGTGATCCGCGGCGCCACCGAGCTGCTGCTGACCCGTCCCAATCTCGACGAGAAAGTGCTGCAGCGCCTGCAGCGCATCCAGCGCGCCGAACAGCAGTGCAGCGACTTGATCGGGTCGCTGCTGCTGCTGTCGCGCAACGAGCGCGGGCAGGGCCACAGCAACGTCGCCAAGGTGGCCGAGCAGTTGATCGAGTCGCATCGCGCGCAACTGGGCGGCAAGCCGCTGCAGTTGCTGCTGGAAGGCGAGCGCAACCTCACCATCGATGCACCGGAAGCGGCGCTGTCGGTGGCGCTGGGCAATCTGATCGGCAATGCCGTCAAGTACACCCAGGAAGGCCAGGTGGTGGTGCGGGTGCTGAGCGACGCGGTGCAGGTGATCGATTCCGGCCCGGGTCTGAGCGAGGAGGACGCGGCCAAGCTGTTCCAGCGCGGCTACCGCGGCACCCACGCCGGCCATTCGCAGGGCGGTGGCATCGGTCTGTCCATCGTCAGCCGCCTCTGCGATCTCTATGGTTGGCAGGTCAACGTGCGTCCGGGCGCCACCAAGGGCGTGGTGGCGACGCTGTGGTTCAGGCCGGCCTGAGGCTGGCGACGGCGCTTCGGCCATCGCGTAGATACCGTCTTTCCCCCTAGCAGGCAAGGCCCCTTTTCGGGTCGAA
>NZ_AQOJ01000127.1:0-13589 GCF_000364685.1 Xanthomonas sp. SHU 166 | reverse complement strand
GCCGCTGCGCGGCTCGCCGCCGGCGGTGGCCAGCGAAGCCGAGGCGCATGCGCTGCTGCGCAGCGACGAGCCGCTGACCGTGGACCCGACCCGCCCCGAACTGCCGGCGTCGCCGGAACCGCCGTCGCAGGCCATGCCGACCTGACGCACACGCAACCGGCGCCGCGCACCCCGCTTCGACGACGGTTCGCGGCAGTCGAGGCGCAGCGGCGCTGCCGGCGCATGTGCACGCGCCACCGCGGACAATCCACGTCCCAGCGCCCGGGCTTCGGGCGCAGCGCACGACGCGGCGCTTCCGTCATGGGCAACCGGCCGAGCGCCTTCGCCTCGGTCGCGCGTCCATCAGGCGACCTCTTTCGACACGGCAGACCGATGTTCGGCGCCACGCCTGCCGAACACGATCACGCTGCAGAGCGCGAGGATCCAGACACTGATGCCGCCATACAACATCACCCATTGCATGCCTTGGATCATGGCTGCCGCCGCGACGTCGGGCGGAACCGTCGGCGTGGAGAGGCCCTGCCCCGCCGCGTGTGCGGTTCCGCCGGAAAGCCGCTCAGCCAGCCCCCGCAGCAACGTGGCGTCAGCCGTCGGCAGCGTCCGGCGGAGAAAGGACAACACGCCCTCCACCAGGATGAATCCCATGACCGCGATATTGATCGCAAGGCTGATCAGGCGCGCACTGGTGTCCATGCCGGAGGCCATGCCGGTACGCGCGACGCAGACCGACGCGGTGATGGTATTGGTCACCGGGGTGTTGACGATCCCCAACCCGGTACCGGCCAGCAGGCACCCGGGGAGCATCGTCAACCAACTGGCCCGCACCGTGCCGCTGCCCCACGCCATCAGCAACAAGCCGGCTCCGATCGCAAACAGGCCGGCAGGAATCACGGTATGCGCGCGGTAGCGCAGCGCCAGCCGCTCGCCCAACGGCGGCAGCACCAGGGTCGGCAAGGTGTAAGCCAGCAGCGAAAGTCCGGTGGCCACGTTGCCGTAGCCCAGCCCATGCTGGAACAGCAGCGGCAGATAGATCATGAGCGGCCAGAAGCTGAAGTTCATGCCCATCGAGCCCAACAGGGCGCCGGAAAAGTCGCGGATGCGGAACACCGAGAAGTCGAACATGGGCGCATCGGCGCGGCGCTCCGCCACAACGAACGCGACGCAGCTGCCGATGGCGATGATCAGACTCGCCAGCGACGAAACGCTGCCAAAGCCGGCTACCGGCCCTTGCGTGATGAACCACGCCAAGGCGAGCACCGCGACCGACAGCGAGACGATCCCGGCAACGTCCAAACGGCGCCGCTGCGGATCGCGCGACTCCTCGACACCGACAAGCGCCAGTCCCAGAGCGATCGCGGAAATGGGCACATGCACAAGGAAAACCCATTCCCAACTCCACAACGCGACGATGCCGGCACCGATGATCGGGCCGAAACCCAGGCCGATGCCGAAGACGATCCCCCAGATCCCAAACGCCTTGGCACGGGCCGTCGCGTCTGCGAATTGCTGCGAGAGCACGGCGAACTGGCACACCAGCATGGCGCCCCCGGCCATCCCCTGAAGGAAGCGACCAGCGATCAGCAGCGCCGTGCTGCCTGCCAGGCCGCATACCAAGGAGGTCACGCCGAACAGGAACACGCAGATCAGGAAGATCCGCTTGCGCCCGTAGCGGTCGGCCAGCGTGCCCGTCGCCATCAGCACGGTGGTGCAGGCGATGGTGTAGGCATTCATGATCCACTGCAGATCGCGGAAGCTGCCGTGCAGCGCCGCTTCGAGGAGGGGAAGGATCACCGGCACGCTGGAGATCTCCAGACCGAACATCAGCGAAGCCAGGCAGGCGGCCGCCAGCGTGAGGGTGTTCCTGCGCGCGGAAGGAAGGTGCGTCATGGGCTTTTCCTAGAGGGACATCCGCCCGCGGCGCCGAGCGGACCGACCGGTGCACGGCGGGTCGATTCGGGCTTGGGAGCGGCTGACTTCCAGTCTGGGAGCACACAATGGATGATGGAAATGATTTAATTTTCTTGAATTAATTAAAAAATGGACTGAATCGCATGGACTACGATCCGGATCTGTTACGCACCTTCGTTGCGGTGAACGAGACTGGCGGCTTCACGCGCGCAGGCGAACGGCTGCACCTCACCCAGTCGGCCATCAGCCATCACATTCGCAAACTGGAAGCGCAGGCCGGCACGGCACTGCTGAATCGCACAACCCGCCGGGTGAGCCTGACCGAAGACGGCGAAGACTTTCTTCGCCATGCGACGCAGGTGCTGCAGGCGCATGACGCGCTCGCACGGCGTTTCCGGCGTTCTCCGGTGTCCGGCACGGTGCGTTTCGGTGCCCCCGAAAGCTACGTCGGCGATCGCCTTCCGCCAATGCTGGCGCGGTTCGCACGGATGTTTCCGGCGGTGCGGCTGGACGTGACGGTGGATACCTATGCCGCGCTGCACGAGCAGATCGTTGCGGGCTCCCTCGACCTGGCGGTGACACTCGCACTGGAGGACGACCCGACAACGCCCCTGCTGCGCCGAACCCGCTTCGTGTGGGCGGCCGCGCCAGCGTTCGCGCCGGCCGCGAATGCGCCAGTCCCGCTCGCTTTTGCGCCCAAGCCCTGCCTGCACCGGCAGGTGGGAACCGCTGCACTGGAACGCGCCGATCTCGCCTGGCGAGTGGCATTCACCTCGCCAAGTCAGCAGGGACTGCGTGCCGCAGTGAAGGCCGGCCTGGCCATCACCGCCCTGCCCCAGGAAGATCTGGAAGCGGGAATGGTCGCCGTGGACGAGCGCTTTGGATTGCCGCCGTTGCCGCACGCCAGCTTCCGGCTGCTGTGGAGCGAGGCCAACCGAACGCCGGCAGCGGAGGCGCTAGCGCAACAACTGTCGCAATCACCCGAGGCACTTTCCGGCAGCGACGCGATGCCCGCCGACTGAAATAAAAAAGCCCGCTTGCAGCGAACTGCCAGCGGGCTTTGCTCCCTCCCCCACGTCGGGATGCAGGGCGATCTTGGGCGCTTTTTTTGGACATTGCACGCTGCACTGCAAAACGATACCGGGCAGTACATTCTGCGTGGGCGGGAATGGGGAGACGGGAATGGGGAATAGATAAAGCGGGGGATACGCGCGTTGCATGCTTTCGCATGCCGGCGTGGCGCGGCGCACAGCGCATCCACCCGCAGCCAGCGAAGCACGCCCAACGCGATCTCTGTGGCGCTAAGGCGATGCCGCCGGTGCCGGCGCCTCCGGCAGCCATGCCGGTTGCTTGTCGTACCACTCGCGCGCGCCGAGCAGATGCCATTGCCGCTGTTCGCCGCGCAGCGCCACGCCCACGCCGAGCACGCCCCAGCGCGCATACAGATCGCCCTGCGTGCCGGCATCGCCCACGCGCAGGCGCGCGCGCAAGGCCACCCGTTCGTTCTCCGCCGCGACCCGATCCAGCCACAGCGCATCCTTGCGCCAGCGCAGCTGTCCGCTGGCCTGCAGTTGTCCGGCATCGGCCAGCTTCAACAACCACGCCGGCGCATCGCTGTGCTGCGCGAACACCGCCAGCACCGGGCCGGCGTCGCGCATCTGCATCTGCACCTGCGCATCGGCCTGCACCGGCGCCGCCGCGGCGATGCGGCCCTGCGGAATGCGCAGCGTCGCCCACCAGTCGCCCTGCCTGGGCTGGGTGCCGTAGCGCACGCCCTGCAGGCGCAGGGTGCTGCCGCTCAGATCGAAGCGCTTGTCCTGCAGCTCGGCGCGGCGCAGCCGCGCGTCCAGGTCGAGATCGCCGGCCAGCTCCAGGCCCGCGGTCTGCAGCCGCGCCTGGCGGCCGAGCACACGCACGGTGCCCTGGCCGACCTGGCCGGACGCGTCCAACTGCAAGTCGCCGCTGAGCCGTCCATCGCCGCCGAGCACGCGCACCTGCGCCGCCGGCAGATAGCGGTTGTAGGCGCGCAGGTCCGGCACGCGCGCATCGGCGAAGCGCAGCCGCGCCTGCAACGAGTCGCGCAAGGTGGCCAGCGCGCCGTCGCCCTGCAAGTCCAGTTGCAGGTTCTCGCCTTCGACGAAGCTGGCCTTGGGCGCGTCCAGCGGCGCCAGCGCGAAGCGGCGCATGCGCACGTCCAGTTGCGTGCGCGGCTGTTCGGCGCTGCCGACGATGCGGCCGACCGCCTGCGCCTTGCCGCTCAGGCGCACGCGCATGATCTCCGCCACCGCCTGCACGTCGGGTACGTCGAGACGGCTGCCGGGCTGCAGCGCGCCCTGCCGCAACTGCAGATCGGCGGCGACGTCGCCGCCGCCGTCGAGCTGGAACCACGGCTTGCGCACCAGCAGGTCGCTGATCCAGTTCAACGATTCGAAATGCCAGCGTCCCTGCACGCGGCCGGAGGTGCGCGGCAGCAACGCCGCCAGGTCGTCGAACGGCACCTGGCGCCCGGCGATGCGCAGGTCGGCATCGAGCATGCTGCGCGGATCGACCTGGCCGGGCAGGCGCGCGCGGGCGCGGATGTCCTCGCCCTCCACGTCCAGCAGCAGCGTCAGCACACCGCGATCGGTGGCGCCCACGCCGGCATGCAGCGGCACCCGCCAGTTGAGCGTGCTGCCGGGCTGCAGCGCGCCGCGCAGCAGGTGCAGATCGGCCTGCACGTGGCCCAGGCCGGGTTCGGTACTGAGTTTGGTGGTGTCGCCGGCGGTGTCGATGCGCAGGGCCACGCTGCGGCCATGCATGCGCAGCGCCAGGTCGGTGATGCCCAACTTGCGCAGCCCCGGCGCCTGCGCGCGGTAGTGGCGCGGGAACGAGAAGCGCGCGTCCAGCGTGGCCTGGTCGGCGATCTGGTGCTTGCCGTAGCGCACGCTGGCGTCCTCGAACACGATCTGCGAGCGGAACAGTTCCGAGGGGCCGCCACGCAACTGTTTGAGGAAGCCGACGGTACCGTGACCCTTGCCTTCGATCGCAAAATCACCGAAGCGGGCGCGGCGCAGCGTGCCGCTGTGGATCGCGTCGAAGCGCAGGGTCCAGCCCTGGTCGCTGGGCGGCGGTGGCGGGATCATCTCCTCGACGCGGTCCATCTCGCCGATCACGTTCACCGCTTCCATCCACGGCAGGCGCACTTCGCGATGCAGCAGCGGCAGCAGCGCGATGCGCGCGCTGGCGCGGTCGGCACGCACCTGCCAGACATTGCGCTGCACGTGGCCGCGCATGCGCACGTTCCAGGCGGTGATGAAGCCGGGCAGTACGGTGACGGCCGGCCCAGTGTGCATGCGGAACTTCTCCGGCTTGCGGTTGGTGGCCAGGTCGAACAGCGGCGTGTTGAGGAACACGTTGCCGGCCAGCAGATACAGCAGGTAGGCGATCAGCATGCCGCGCAGGAGCAGGCGCCAGCCGCGCGGCAGACGCCGGTAGCGAGCGTGGACGGCGGTCAGTGGGCGGGCGGAGAGCGGCACCGCCGCACTATCGCCGCGGTGCGGCGTGGAACGCGTGAAAGCGACGGTGGCGCATACCCGGCGTTGCGTGGCGGTGCACGCAGGGCCGCCAGGCCGCTCCATTGCACCGGCTGCATGCGCGCTGCGTCCTGCCATCGCAAACCAGACCCCACAAGGAGAGCGGAGAAACCAGCGCCCCTCTCCCACCGGGAGATGGGTTGGGGTGAGGGTCCGGCGCGCGAAGCGCCGCACACATCGCACAGACCGTGGCGTACATCCTCATCGCTGCGTCCGTTGCGCCGCATGCGCCGCCACGCGACAAGCGCAAAAAGTGGGGACACACCCCAACGCGGGCCTCGGCCCGATCCGCGATAATTGCCCTCCCCTTCCCACGCCATGGTCGCCGCATGTCCGCCGAACGTATCCTCCATCCCCGCCTGCGCGAACGCATCGTCAGCGCCGAGGCCGCGGCGGCGTTGATCCAGCCCGGCGAGACGGTGGCGATGAGCGGCTTCACCGGCTCCGGCTATCCCAAGGCGGTGCCGATGGCGCTGGCGCAGCGCATCGAGGCGGCGCACCTGCAGGGCCAGTCGTTCAAGATCCAGTTGATGACCGGCGCCTCCACCGCGCCGGAGCTGGACGGCGCCCTGGCCAAGGCCGACGGCATCGCCCTGCGCATGCCGTTCCAGTCCGACCCGGACGCGCGCCAGCGCATCAACGCCGGCACGCTGGACTACATCGACATCCACCTCAGCCACGTCGCCCAGCACGTCTGGTTCGGCTTCTACGGGCAGATCGACACCGCGGTGGTGGAAGTGGCCGGCATCCGCGAGGACGGCAGCCTGATCCCGTCGACCTCGGTCGGCAACAACAAGACCTGGCTGGACCTGGCGAAGAAGGTGATCGTCGAGGTCAACGACTGGCAGCCGGCCGGCATCGACGGCATGCACGACGTGTACTACGGCACGGCGTTGCCGCCGCATCGCAAGCCGATCCCGCTGCTGCATGCCGACGACCGCATCGGCGAGCCGTCGCTGCGCTGCGACCCGGACAAGATCGTGGCGGTGGTGCGCACCCACGGCCCCGACCGCAACAGCCCGTTCACGCCCGCAGATGCCACCAGCCAACGCATCGCCGAGCACCTGATCGCGTTCTTCCAGCACGAGGTCGGCAAGGGCCGGCTGCCGCCCAACCTGCTGCCGCTGCAGTCCGGCGTGGGCAACATTCCCAACGCGGTGCTGGCCGGCCTGGCCAGCAGCGGCTTCCGCGACCTCAGCGCCTTCACCGAAGTGATCCAGGACGGCATGCTCGACCTGTTGCGCAGCGGCGTGCTCAAGGTCGCCTCGTGCACCGGCTTCGCGCTGAGCCCGGAGGCCAACGAGGAGTTCAAGCGCAACATCGACTTCTACCGCGAGCGCATCATCCTGCGCACGCAGGAAATCTCCAACCATCCGGAACTGGTACGGCGGCTGGGCTGCATCGGCATGAACGGCATGATCGAAGCCGACCTGTACGGCAACGTCAATTCCACCCACGTGATGGGCAGCCGCATCATGAACGGCATCGGCGGCTCCGGCGACTTCGCCCGCAACGGCTTCCTGTCGATCTTCCTCAGCCCCAGCACGGCAAAGAACGGCAGCATCTCCTCGATCGTGCCGATGGTCAGCCACGTCGACCACACCGAACACGACGTCTCGATCATCGTCACCGAGCACGGCCTGGCCGACCTGCGCGGCCTGCCGCCGCGGCAGCGCGCGCAACAGTTGCTCGCGCACTGCGTGGACCCGAGCTACCGCGCGCAACTGCAGGACTATTTCGATCGCGCCCTGCACGCCAGCTATGGCAAGCACACCCCGCACCTGCTGCCCGAGGCGCTGTCCTGGCACCAGCGCTGGCTGGATACAGGGACGATGCACGCGGGCGGCTGAGCCACCGATCGGCAGCGGGACATGCAGCCCTTCCCACATTGCAGCCCTGCCATCCCGACATCTGCGCGAATGTCCAGTGCCCTGGTAGCAGTGGCTTCAGCCGCGACGCGTTTTCCACGAGGTCGCGCTTGAAAGCGCTCCTACGACGGCTGCCGATGATTCTTTTGGAAGGCCGCCGAGTACTGCGGGACAGCGCGTCGGGACTGAAGTCCCTCCCACAGTGCAGTCCTCTCGCATCCAGAATCTGCGCGAATGTGCGGCATCGTCGCGGGAGCGGCTGCAGCCGCGACGGGCGTTACGGGTCACGCTTCTCGCGGCTGAAGCCACTCCTACGACACCGCTGCGGATTCGGCGGTCGCTTGCAGGTTGTCGGGGCCAGATGCGGTCTCGGGCGCGGTCAGGAACGCCAGCTTGCGGCCACGCGGCAACTGCTTGAGTGCGTACTCGGCGCGCGAGGCGGCGGCACGGTCGGGGTAGGCGCGACTGGCCAGCAGCCGCACCGGTGGGTTGGCGCGGGTGTACTTGGCACCGGCGCCGCGCAGGTGCGCCTGGAAGCGTGCCTGCAGGTCCGGGGTGATGCCGGCGTAGTAGCTGCCGTTGCGGCATTCGAGCAGGTACAGGAACCAGG
The DNA here is from genome assembly GCF_000364685.1 of Xanthomonas sp. SHU 166. Taxonomy (NCBI): domain Bacteria; kingdom Pseudomonadati; phylum Pseudomonadota; class Gammaproteobacteria; order Lysobacterales; family Lysobacteraceae; genus Xanthomonas; species Xanthomonas sp. SHU 166. Next base: position 5,631 of record NZ_AQOJ01000127.1, on the reverse strand, counting down.
GCGAGTCGGCGGCCATGCAGGCATTATCGACACGGTGACCGGTTTCGCCAGCAGCGGCGTCCGCACATGCGCGCATGCGATTCGGGCAGCACCTATCGGTCAGACCCCGATGTCGGCCAACGCGGCGCTGGCGGCATCGGCCAGTTGCCGATCTTCGGCGGTCAGCTTGACCCCACGCGCATGGCGCTGGAACAGCGTCGCGCCGAGCAGGGCCTGGTGCATCCGGCAGGCGATCGCCGCTATGCCCCCGGCCCCTCAATGCGCGGCTTGTACATCTCATCGCGCCACTTCCACGCCGCCGCGCTGAACCGGCGACAACCGGTCTTAACGCCCCGCCAACACCTTGCCAGCCGCTGCCACACACCGGCATACCGTGGTCACCGGATGGGCGGATAACGTCATCACCGGCACGCAGCCGTCGATACCGAAGCTCTCTCCCTTCGCATTCGGCGGCGCGTCCGGCCCCTCTTTCCGGCCTCCCCCGCCCCCACGCACGCAGCCGGTCAGGCTGCGTGCGTTTCTCCCAGCAGCGCCCTCAGGCCGCCTGCGCCACGCGCGCCTGGCGCCGTGCGCGCACCGCCTGCGCCAGCCGCTCGAGCACCTGCACCGAGCTGTCCCAGTCGATGCAGCCATCGGTGATGCTCTGGCCGTAGACCAGCGGCTGGCCGGCGACCAGGTCCTGGCGGCCGCCGCGCAGGTGGCTCTCGACCATGGCGCCGACGATGCGGGTCTGCCCGGCCTCGAGCTGGCGGGCGATGTCCTCGATCACCTTGGGCTGGTTGTCCGGGTTCTTGCCGCTGTTGGCGTGGCTGGCGTCGACCATCAGCCGCGCCGGCAGGCCGGCCTTCTCCAGCACCTGCGCCGCTGCGGCCACGCTGTCGGCGTCGTAGTTGGGCTGGGTGCCGCCGCGCAGGATCACGTGGCAATCGGGGTTGCCGGCGGTGGCCGCCACCGCGGTCTGCCCGTCCTTGGTCACCGCCAGGAAATGGTGCGGATGCGAGGCCGCGCCGACCGCATCGACCGCGATCTTGACGTCGCCGCTGGTGCCGTTCTTGAAGCCCACCGGGCACGACAGGCCGGACGCCATCTCGCGATGCACCTGGCTCTCGGTGGTGCGCGCGCCGATCGCGCCCCAGGCCACCAGGTCGGCGATGTACTGCGGCGAGATGATGTCGAGGAACTCCACGCCGGCCGGCAGACCCAGGCGGTTGATGTCGCGCAGCAGGCCGCGCGCCAGGCGCAGGCCCTTGTTGATGTCGAAGCTGCCGTCGAGGTTGGGGTCGTTGATCAGGCCCTTCCAGCCGACCGTGGTGCGCGGCTTCTCGAAGTACACCCGCATCACGATCTCCAGCGCATCGCCGTAGGTCTCACGCAGCGGGCGCAGGCGCTGCGCGTACTCCATCGCCGCGACCGGGTCGTGGATCGAGCAAGGACCGATCACCACCGCCAGGCGGTCGTCGCGGCCGTGCAGGATCTCGTGCAGCGCCGCGCGTGCGGCGGTGACGGTCTGCGAAGCCTCCTCGTCGCAGGGCAGCAGCGCCTGCAGTTGGGAGGGTGGGGTCAGCGGTTCGATCTTGCGGATGCGCAGATCGTCGGTGTGCGGGGCCATGTGCGTGTCTCGTCGGGGGGCTGGGTGGGGGCCAGATCCGGCGGCATGAAAAAAGCCGCCAGGTTCGCTGGCGGCTTTCGGGATTGCGGCTGAAGTGTCCTTCAGGGTGAACGCGATCCTTCCTCCGCCAGCGGCATCGGAAAACCGTAATACCAAAAGTAAAAGCTGCGGCAGGAAGCGTTCATGGGACGTAGTGATAGCACAGGGTTTGCGGCAGCGCCACAGTTGCATCAGCAACTTGTGGCGCCGGAAAAGGGGAACCGGGAATGGGGAATCGGAAAAGCGGTTCAACGCGGCGGTAGGGCCATGATGTCGCCGTCATCGCGTAGGAGCCTTTGACGCGTGGGTTCTTACGTGGCACTGCGCGCTCCGGACCCTCACCCCAACCCCTCTCCCGGAGGGAGAGGGGCTAGAGCGCATCCCGAATCCCGACTCCCCATTCCCGGCCCCTCAGAAATCCAACACATATTCCATCGCCACCTCGCGGCCGATCGCGTCGTACAGGGTGGTGTTGTAGAACTGGTAGCCGTAGTAGCGCTCCTTGTTGTCGTAGCCGACGGTATCGAGCACGTTGTTGATGTACAGGTTGACCTTCATCTTCGGGGCGATGCGGTAGCCGGCGGTGAGGTTCCAGTACAGCGCCGGGCCGACGCGACCGAAGTAACGCGTGGTGCTCTCGCCGAAGTGGCGGTTGCCGCTGTCGGTGACGCGGCAGGCGTCGGAAGGGCTGGGCTGGTAGCCGTCGTCGAAGCGGGTGCAGGTGCCCCAGTTCACCGCCTGGGTGGAGCCGAAGCGCTTGGCATAGAGAGTGAGATCCAGCGGACCGCCGTTCTCCCAGTGCACGCTGCCGCGCAGCTTGCTGCGGATCTTCTGGTCGCGCAGGTTCTTGTCGTCGTCGGTGCGATAGGTCTGCTCGTGGTAGCCGATCAGATTGTTGTAATCCAGGGCGACACTGAAGTTGCCCCAGCGCGCGGTGTTGAAGCGGTACTTCAGCGAGGCGTCGACGCCGGACACGTGCATCTGCGCGATGTTGATCGGCCCCTGCTCGATGCCGGTGACGCGACCGTCGGCATCGCGCGACACGCGCGAGAGGATGCGCGCGCAGTACTCGGCACCGCCGGGATTGACCCACACGCCGCCGGCGGTGGTCAGGCCGGTGCGGCAGCCGGCTTCGGCGCTGAGCACCTCGTCGCGGTTGAGGTCCTTGATCATGTCCTGCAAGCGAATCCGGTAGTAGTCCGCGGTCAGCGACAGGCCCTCGGCGATGTCCCAGACGAAGCCGGCGGTGACCGAGCGGCCGTGTTCCGATTCCAGGTCGGGCGTGCCGCGGCGGTTGACCTGCATCAGGTAGAACACGTCGCTGTTCTCGGCACTGCAGCCGCCGGTGAGGTAGTAGCCCTTCTGGATGCAGCGGTACTGGTCGATCACGGTCTGCTGGGTGGAGCTGGGTTCGCCGAGCACGTAGTGCATGTCCGGGGCGCGGAAACTGGTGGCGACGCTGCCGCGCAGCAGCAGCGTGCTCAGTGGCCGCCACTCCAGGCCGGCGCTCCAGGTGGTGTCGCGCTGGGTGCCGATCGCCGCGCCGAGGTCGCTGCCGTAGGCGCGATAGTCGCCGTAGCGGTCGTGGCGCGCGGCCAGGCTGGCATTGAGCTTGGACAGCAGCGGCACGTCGAACTCGATGCCGCCGGAGTAGCGCAGGCGCTCGCCGCCGCCGTAGTCGACCACGTCCAGCGGATAGCAGGTGTTGGCGCAGGGGTCGGGCGACAGCCGGTAGCCCTGCTTGGCCACTTCGCCGACCGCGGCGAACTTGATCGGCCCGGCCCAGCCCTGCAGCAGCTCGCCGGTGATGTTGGCGCTGGCCTGGTTGACCCAGGAATCGGCGCGGTTGTGCGCCTTCACCGCCAGGTCGTTGTATTGCGCGCCGGTCAGCGGCTGGTACCAGCGCGACTCGTCGAGATCGTAGATCGGCGTGCCGTCGGCGGTGCTGCCCAGTTGCGGGCCGAGAAAGTAGGCGGTGGCCTTCTGCGTGTCCACGGTGCGCACGTATTCGTCGACGGTGTAACGCGCGCGGCCCACCGCCACTTCCCAATCGAAGCGATCGGCGAGGCGGCCCTTGAGGCCGGCGCTCAGGTCCCAGGACAGTTCCCTGGTGGTGTTGGCCAGGTTCTTCCAGCCGCCGGATTCGTAGCGGGTGAGCTGGCGGATCGCGTACAGGTCGCGGTCGCTGCCGGTGTCGTGGAACGGGCCGAGGTAGACGTAGGGCGGGTCGTAGGTCCAGTAGCCGACGCTCTTGGTCGTGGACAGCGTGCTCCAGGCCTGCACGCCGTTGTCGAAGTCGAAGGTGCCGTACAGATACGCCGAGCCGCTGTCGCCGCCGCTGGCGGCCAGCCAGTCGGCGTAGTCGTGTGCCATGCCGCAGTAACCGCCGAGGTTGCGCACGGTGTCGCTGTTGTAGTCGTAGTTCAGCCGCTGCGCGTCGACGAACTGGCCGCCGAAGCGCGCACAGGTGCCGCTGGGCGGCGCCAGGCGCGTGTTGTCGCCGGCGTCGACCAGGCTCAGGCCGGTGAATGGATTGAAGCCGTACTTGCGCGCCTGCGCGGTCCAGTTGCTGTAGGACTCGTCGTCCTGGTCGTCCATCTTCGGCCGCTCGCCGACCGACAGCGGATCGCGCCGGGTCCACTGCAGCGCGTAGGTCAGGTTCCACTTGTCGCCGCTGCGCCCGCCGACCCAGGACAGGTCGACCACGTCGCGCCCGCCGGCGGTGGCGGTGCCGCCGCGCAGGCGCACCTGGTTGCCCTCGTAGCCTTGCTTGAGGATCACGTTGATCACGCCAGCGACCGCGTCCGAACCGTAGATGGCCGAGGCGCCGCCGGTGAGGATCTCGATGCGTTCCACCGCCGCGGACGGGATGTTGGCGTAGTTGGCGAAGTTGCTCTCGCCGGCGTAGGGCTGCGGATAGTCGGCGACGCGGTGACCGTTGACCAGCAGCAGCGTGCGCCCGGGACCGAGGTCGCGCAGGCTCACCGGCGAGGCGTTGGGCGTGTGCGAGCCGTACTTGGTGTCGGCCTCGACGCTGCCCTGCTGGTTGAGCGTGCTGAGCACGTCGTAGACGGTGAGGAAACCTTCCTGCTGGATCTGCTGCGCGCTGATCGTCAGCACCGGCTCTGCGCCCTCCACCTCCGAGCGTTTGATCCGCGAGCCGGTGACCACGACCTGACCGAGGTCAGTGGTGGCGGCGGCCTTGGGCGCGGCGGTGTCTGCGTCCTGCGCGCGCGCCTCGGCAGCGCCGTACAGCGCCAGCACGATGCCGAACGCAAACGTGGTGGATGAGCGAAGTGGCATGCGATGTCCCCGGCAGCGGATGGAAGCAGCGCCGTGCGAACACGACCTGCGGCGCCCTCTTCGCTGCGCCGCGCCCACGACCGTGCTGCGCATGCCGCCGGCACGCGCCACCCTGCGCCGGCCGCGGCGCACAGAAGAAGACGAACATGCGGGCGTGCAGATCCCCCTGGACGCCCGTGCGTCCTAACCTGCATGGCGCTGAAAACGCTGTCAACACGCGGCTACAGCGCACTTGTAGACGATTGCGCGTTGTGCGCGATTCGCCGCGCAGCGCGTCGATTCTCGCCGTATCGCCACCGCAGGCCGTGCCAGCTGCACCTCTGGCGGAAACGCTACTGGGCAACGATGGGCTGCATGCGCATCGCGATCGCGTGCCCCTCTTCCGTTGAGAGAGGGGTTGGTGCGAGGGTCCGGCGCGCAGCGTCTCGTGGTGTTTGAGGCGCATGGAGCGAAGCCTGCACTCGCATCCGTCCGGTTGGGTCACGGCCGCCTGGCACGCCTGTGCCGCGCCTCGGTCGGGGAGATCGCACAAGCCCGGCACAGGCAGCTTCCATGACCCGCTTCGCTGCTTACCGCAGCTCGGCGAGAAACGCCGTTGTCCTCGCGGGAGCGGCTTCAGCCGCGACAGGCATTCCCGGCAGCGCCTCGTCGCGGCTGAAGCCGCTCCTTGTATCTGGACA
>NZ_AQOJ01000126.1:0-5147 GCF_000364685.1 Xanthomonas sp. SHU 166 | reverse complement strand
GGGCGAAGGCGCCGCGGCCGGTGCGGCGTTGGCGGACGCCGCCGCTGCGGGCGCTGCCTCGTATTCGTAGGTCGCGCGCAGGCGCTCGTGGTCCTGGCGCAGCGTTTCCAGTTCCTGCGCGCTGGCCGCGGCCTGCGCCTTCAGCTGGCTCAGCGCCGCCTGATACCGCGCGATCGTCTCCTTCGCAGTCGCGTCGCGCCGATAGGCATGCCCCAGACGCTGGAACAAGCCATGCGCGAACGCTGTGGCAACGGCAGCCCACAGCGCCACGGCAGGAGTGAGGTAGATCAGGATGCCCATGCAGGCTCCTTGAAACGATGCATCCCTTGTCGGCGCAGCTCGGCCGAACTTGAGGCTGTATCGTGCGAGGGGTGACGCAGTTCCGCTTTGCCGCGTCGTGCGCCCGCCCGCCGCGCGCAGGCGGCGGACGGGCGCCGGCCTCAGCGCAGGATGCCGGGCAGGTCCAGGTGCTTGTCGCGGGCGCAGTCGAGGGCGATGGCATACCCCGCATCGGCATGACGCATGACGCCGGTCGCGGGGTCGTTCCACAGCACCCGGGCGATGCGCTTGGCCGCCGCCTCGGTGCCGTCGCAGACGATGACCATGCCGGCGTGTTGCGAGAAACCCATGCCGACGCCGCCGCCGTGATGCAGCGAGACCCAGGTGGCGCCGCTGGCGGTGTTGAGCAGGGCGTTGAGCAGCGGCCAGTCGGAGACGGCGTCGGAGCCGTCGGCCATGGCCTCGGTCTCGCGGTTCGGCGAGGCGACGCTGCCGCTGTCCAGGTGGTCGCGGCCGATCACCACCGGCGCCTTCAGTTCGCCCTTGGCCACCATTTCGTTGAACGCCAGCCCGAGGCGGTCGCGGTCGCCCAGGCCGACCCAGCAGATCCGCGCCGGCAGGCCCTGGAACCGGATCTTCTCGGCGGCCATGTCCAGCCAGCGGTGCAGGTGCGGGTTGTCGGGAATCAGTTCCTTGACCTTGGCGTCGGTCCTGGCGATGTCCTCCGGGTCGCCGCTCAGCGCGGCCCAGCGGAACGGGCCGACGCCGCGGCAGAACAGCGGGCGGATGTAGGCGGGGACGAAGCCCGGGAAGTCGAAGGCATTGGCAACGCCTTCCTCCAGCGCCATCTGCCGCAGGTTGTTGCCGTAGTCCACGGTCGGCACGCCCAGGGCGTGGAAACCGAGCATGGCGCGGATGTGGTTGGCCATCGAGGCGCGCGCGGCCTGTTCCACCTCCTTCGGCGCGGAGACGCGCTTGGCGTCCCACTGCTCGACCGTCCAGCCCTGCGGCAGGTAGCCGTTGACCGGGTCGTGCGCGGAGGTCTGGTCGGTCAGCAGGTCCGGCTTGATCCCGCGCGCCAACAGCTCGGCCAGCACGTCGGCGACGTTGCCGAGCAGGCCGACCGAGCGCGGCGTCTTCGCCGCGCAGGCCTCGGCGATCAGGCGCAGCGCCTCGTCCAGCGAGTCGGTCCAGGTATCCAGGTAGCCGGTGCGCAGGCGCATGTCGATGCTGCTCTTGCGGCACTCCACCGCCAGGCACGAGGCGCCGGCCATCACCGCGGCCAGCGGCTGCGCGCCGCCCATGCCGCCGAGGCCGCCGGTGAACAGCCACTTGCCGGACAGGTCGCCACCGTAGTGCTGCCGGCCCATTTCGACGAAGGTCTCGTAGGTGCCCTGCACGATGCCCTGCGCGCCGATGTAGATCCAGCTGCCGGCGGTCATCTGGCCGTACATGGCCAGGCCTTTCTTATCGAGTTCGTTGAAGTGGTCCCAGTTGGCCCAGCGCGGCACCAGGTTGGAATTGGCGATCAGCACCCGCGGCGCGTCGGCATGGGTGCGGAACACGCCGACCGGCTTGCCGGACTGCACCAGCAGGGTCTGGTCGTCGTCCAGGCGCTTGAGCGTCTCGACGATGGCGTCGAAGCTCTCCCAGTCGCGCGCGGCGCGGCCGATGCCGCCGTACACCACCAGTTCCTGCGGGCGCTCGGCCACGTCCGGGTGCAGGTTGTTCATCAGCATGCGCAGCGGCGCTTCGGTCAGCCAGCTCTTGGCGGTGAGGGTGCTGCCGGTGGGCGCTTGGATGGTGCGGGTGGCGTCGAGGCGGGTCATGCGGGAATCCTCAGGTGGATGCGCGGAAGGCGGAACGCGCTGCGCGCGCGTCAGGCGGTGGTGCGGGCGGATGCGGCGGGGCTGCGGACGAAGTCGAGGCAGGCCTGCAGCACCTGCTGCAGCACCGCGCGCAGCGGCGCGGCGTGGTCGGGTTGCCAGGGTGACGGCCAGTTACCGGGGGCGACCGTGTCCGGCTCGTGCATGTAGCCGCGGCAGGCCAGTTCCATCTGGATCGCGTGCACGCCGTCGGCCGGCGCGCCATGGTGGCGGGTGCTCCAGCCGCCCTTGAAGCGGCCGTTGCGCACGTGGCTGAAGCCGCTGCAGGCGCAGACGCGTTCGACCGCATCGGTCAGCGCTGCCGCGCAACTGCTGTCCACCGCGCCGGAGGCACCGGCGCTGCCGATGTTGAACTGCGGCAACTCGCCGTCGAACAGGTGCGGAATGCGCGAGCGGATCGAATGCGCGTCGTACACCACGATGGCCGGGTGCAGGGCGCGCAGGCGCGCGATCTCCGCGTCCAGTGCGGCGTGGTAGGGCGCGAACCACTGCGCGCGGCGCGCGTCGATCTCGGCCGCATCCGGCTCGGCCCCGGGCCGGTACAGCGGCTGCGCATCGAAGGTGGTCAGCGGGCACAGCCCGGTGGTGTTCTGCCCGGGATACAGCGACACCCCGGCCGGGTCGCGGTTGACGTCGATCACCGAGCGCGAGATCGCGGTGCGCACGGTGGTCGCGCCCAGCGCGTTTGCGACGTCGTACAGCAGGTGCACCCACCAGTCGGCATCGCGCTGCGCCAGCCATGGCGAGACGAAACGGTCGGCCAGCGCTTCCGGCAGGTCGGTGCCGGTGTGCGGGAAGCTGAGGATCAGCGGCGCATCGCCGCGGTGCACAGTGAGCCAGTCGGGCAGGGATGTCATACGGCCTCGCGTTGTGCTGTTCTGTGGAAGCGGCTTCAGCCGCGAACGGGGCATTACCTGGTAAAGCCCCGTCGCGGCTGATCCCAAAAAGGGGCAGAGCTGCTCCTACGACGGGTTCTTCAGATCAGACACTGGCCTCGGGCAGCCGCATCCCCACCGCCGCGGCCAGCGCGCCGTCGCGCACCAGCGCGGTGGCGGCCAGCATGTCCGGATGGAAATAGCGATCGTCCTGCAGCGCCGGGACGCGGACGCGCAGCAGCGCGCGCGCCGCTTCCAGGGCGGCGCTGGAGCGCAGCGGCGCGTGGAAGTCGCAGCCCTGTGCGGCCGCCAGCAGTTCGATGCCGACCACGTTGGCCGCGTTCTCGGCCATCGCCAGCAGGCGGCGCGCGCCGTGCGCGGCCATCGACACGTGGTCTTCCTGGTTGGCCGAGGTCGGGATCGAATCGACGCTGGCCGGGTAGGCGCGCTGTTTGTTCTCCGAGACCAGCGCCGCGGCGGTGACCTGCGGGATCATGAAGCCGGAGTTGAGGCCGGGCTTGGGGGTCAGGAACGCCGGCAATCCGGACAGCGCCGGATCCACCAGCATGGCGACGCGGCGTTCGCTGATGGAGCCGATCTCGCACACCGCCAGCGCCAGCATGTCGGCGGCGAAGGCCACCGGCTCGGCGTGGAAGTTGCCGCCGGACAGCGCTTCGCCGGTGTCGCTGAACACCAGCGGGTTGTCCGACACGCCGTTGGCTTCGGTGGCTAGGGTGGTGGCGGCCTGGCGCATCACGTCCAGCGCCGCGCCCATCACCTGCGGCTGGCAGCGCAGGCAGTACGGGTCCTGCACGCGCACGTCGTTGTCGCGGTGCGAATCGCGGATCGCCGAGGCGTGCATCAAATCGCGCAGCGCCGCGGCGGTGGCGATCTGCCCGGGCTGGCCGCGCAGCGCGTGGATGCGCGGATCGAACGGGGTGTCCGAGCCTTTCGCGGCCTCGGTGGACAGCGCGCCGGCGACCAGCGCGGCATGGAACACGCGCTCGATCTCGAACAGGCCGGCCAGCGCGTAGGCGGTGGAGAACTGGGTACCGTTGAGCAGGGCCAGGCCCTCCTTGGCGCCCAGCGTCAGCGGCTGCAGCCCGGCCTGGGCCAGCGCCTGCGCCGCCGGCAGGCGCGCGTCGCTGACGAAGGCCTCGCCGACGCCGAGCATCACCGTGGCCAGGTGCGCCAGCGGCGCCAGGTCGCCGGAGGCGCCGACCGAGCCCTGGCACGGCACCACCGGGATCACCTCGTGCTGCAACAGCGCTTCCAGCATCGACAGCGTTTCCGGGCGCACACCGGAGGCGCCCTGGGCGAGGCTGGCCAGCTTCAGTGCCATCATCAGCCGTACCACCGGCACCGGCATCGGCGCGCCGACCCCGGCCGCGTGCGACAGCACGATGTTGCGCTGAAGGGCCTCCAGTTCTTCGCGCTCGATGCGCACGCTGGCCAGCTTGCCGAAGCCGGTGTTGATGCCGTACACCGGCGCGCCGGTGGCGACGATCGCCTCCACGGTGCGCGCGCTGCGCAGCACCGTGTCGGCGCAGGCCGGGTCCAGGCGCACGCTGGCGCCGCGGTACACGGCGCGCCACTGCGCCAGGCTGACCGCGCCGGGGCGCAGCAGGATCTCGTCGTCGCTCATTGTCCTCTCCAGATACGCGCATGCAGCGGGTTGAAGCCCATGCGATAGACCAATTCGGCCGGTTCGGCGATGTCCCAGATCGCCAGGTCGCAGGCCAGCCCGGCGCGCAGCCGGCCGACCTGATCCTGGCGCCCGAGCGCGTGCGCCGCCTCACGGGTGAAGCCGGCGATGCATTCGACCACGGTCAGCCGGAACAGCGTCGCCGCCAGGTTCATCGCCAGCAGCGGGCTGGTCAGCGGCGAGGTGCCGGGGTTGCAGTCGGTGGCCAGCGCACGCGGCACGCCGGCGGCGCGCAGTGCGGCGATCGGCGGCAGCTGGGTGTCGCGGGTGAAATAGAACGCGCCCGGCAGCAGCACCGCGACGGTGCCGGCCGCGGCCATGGCGGCGACGCCGGCGTCGTCCAGGTATTCGACATGGTCGGCCGAGCGCGCGCCGTAACGCGCGGCCAGCGCCGCGCCGCCC
>NZ_AQOJ01000125.1:0-6326 GCF_000364685.1 Xanthomonas sp. SHU 166 | reverse complement strand
GTTGGACAGTTGCTCGGCGTGGATCTTCAGCGCCAGGCCATGGCGTTGCGCGGCCTGGAACACCTGCTCGGTCTGCGCCGGGGTGAACGCCAGGTGCTCGCAGAACACGTCCACCGCCTCGGCCAGGCCCTGCGCGGCGACCGCCGGGATCATGCGCTCGCAGACCTCGTCGATATAGGCCTGGGCCTCGGCGCCGGGCGGCACCGCGTGCGCGCCGAGGAAGGTCGGCGACACCGCCACCGGGCGCAGCTCGCCCAGGCGCCGCGCCACGCGCAGCAGGCGCAGTTCGTCGTCCAGGGTCAGGCCGTAGCCGGACTTGATCTCCACGGTGGTCACGCCTTCGGCCAGCAGCGCGTCCAGTCGCGGCAGGCTGGCGGCGAGCAGGGCGTCCTCGTCGGCGGCGCGGGTGGCGCGCACCGTGGAGACGATGCCGCCGCCGGCGCGGGCGATGTCGGCGTAGCTGGCGCCGAGCAGGCGCTGCTCGAACTCGCCGGCGCGGTTGCCGGCATAGACCAGGTGGGTGTGGCAATCGATCAGGCCGGGGCCGATCCAGCGCCCGTCGCAGTCGATGCTGCGCTGCGCCGATAGCGGGCCGGGCAACTGCGCGGCGGCGCCGGCATAGACGATGCGGCCGTCGCGGCAGGCCACCACGCCGTCGTGGACCAGCCCCAGGCCGCCGTCCTCGGCGTCGAGCGTCATCAGGTGCGCGTTGTGCCAGAGCGTGTCGCAGGGCATGGTCACGGGCAGGCTCGTCGGTTATTTTGTATATACAATATTGTGGTCGATGGAGGGTGTCCAGTGCAGACCCAGGCGCAGCAGCAGGCCAGCGGCAACGCGGGATCGGGCGATTTCTGGTGCGCGCACGCGCTGCTGCCGCAGGGCTGGGCGCGCGACGTGCGCATCGGCGTGCGCGGCGGCCGTATCGCCACGGTGGAGAACGGCGTGGCCGCAGCCCTGGGCGATCAATGCCTGGACATCGTGGTGCCCGGGTTGGGCAATCTGCACAGCCACGCCTTCCAGCGCGGCATGGCCGGGCTCACCGAGATCGGCGGGCGCAGCGGCGACAGCTTCTGGAGCTGGCGCGAGCTGATGTACCGCTTCCTGCAGCGGCTGAGCCCCGACGATCTGCAGGCCATCGCCGAGCAGGCCTACGTGGAAATGCTCGAGGCCGGCTTCACCCGGGTCGGCGAGTTCCATTACGTGCATCACGCCGCCGACGGCCGGCCCTACGCCGACCGCGCCGAGATGGCGCAGCGTCTGGCTGCCGCGGCGCAGACCAGTGGTATCGGCATGACCCTGCTGCCGGTGTTCTATGCGCATGCCGATTTCGGCGGCGCCGCGCCGAACCCGGCGCAACAGCGCCTGCTGCACGACGTCGACGGCTTCGCCGCACTGCTGGACGGCAGCCGCCGTGCCCTGCAGGGGCTGGACGACGCGGTGCTGGGCCTGGCCCCGCACAGCCTGCGCGCGGTCACCCCGGACGAACTGGCGGCGCTGCTGCCGTTGTGCGACGGCCCGGTGCACATCCACATCGCCGAGCAGACCCGCGAGGTCGACGCCTGCCTGGCCTGGAGCGGGCAGCGCCCGGTGCAGTGGCTGCTGGCGCACGCGCCGGTGGATGCGCGCTGGTGCCTGGTGCACGCCACCCACGTCGACGCCGCGGAAGTGCAGGGCATCGCCGCCAGTGGCGCGGTGGTCGGGCTGTGCCCGATCACCGAGGCCAACCTCGGCGACGGCCTGTTCCCGATGCAGGACTTCCTGCGCGCCGGCGGCCGTTTCGGCGTGGGCTCCGACTCCAATGTGCTGATCGATGCGGCCGAGGAACTGCGCCTGCTCGAGTACGGCCAGCGCCTGAGCCTGCGCGGGCGCAACGTGCTCACCGGCGACACCGCGCTGTCCAGCGGCCGCCTGCTGTTCCAGTCCGCCGCGCAGGGCGCGGCGCAGGCGCTCGGTGTCGAACACGGTCTGTGCGAGGGCGCCCCGGCCGATCTGGTCGAACTGGACGCCGCGCATCCGGCCTTGCAGGCGCGCGACGGCGACGCCTGGCTCGACAGCTGGCTGTTCGCCGCGCGCGGCGGTGCGGTGCGTTCGGTCTGGCGCCACGGGCGTACGCTGGTCCGCGAGGGCCGCCACCTGCAGCGCGAGGGCGTCGCCGCCCGCTACGCGCGTGCGCTGACCCGGTTGCTGGACGTATGAGCCGCGACCCGCGCGCGCTGTGCGCTGCCTGCCGCGGCACGAACTGCCGATGACGCCGGCCGCGCCGACGCTGCCGCTCAGCCAGCGCATCCGCCGCGACATCGAAGCGCACATCCGCAGCGGCGCGTGGCCGCCCGGCCATCGCATTCCGTTCGAGCACGAACTGATGGCGCAGTACGGCTGCTCGCGGATGACCGTCAACAAGGTGCTGGCGCTGCTCGCCGACGCCGGCATGATCGAGCGCCGACGCCGCGCAGGTTCCTTCGTGGCGCGGCCGCATCCGCACATGGAGCAGGTGGCGCTGGAAATCCCGGACATCCCGGTCGAGGTCGCCGCGCGCGGCCATGCCTACCGTTTCGAATTGCTGGAGCGGCAGCAGCGCGCGCCGCGCGCGGCGTTGCCGCAGGAGGCCGAGGTCGCCGCGGGCGGCAGCCTGCTGGCGCTGCAATGCCTGCACTACGCCGACGGCCGTCCGTTCGCGCTGGAAGAGCGGGTGATCAATCCGGTGGCGGTGCCGGAGGCCTTGCAGATGGACTTCGCGGTGACCGTGCCCGGCAGCTGGCTGCTGCAGCACGTGCCGTGGACCCGCGCCGAACACCGCATCAGCGCGGTCGGGGCCAGCGCCGCGCAGGCGGCGCGCCTGCAGGTGCCGGCCGGCACCGCGTGTCTACTGATCGACCGCCGCACCTGGCGCGGCGAGCAGGCGGTGACCTTCGTGCGCCAGGTGTTCCTCGGCGACACCTACGACCTGGTCGCGCGGTTCTCGCCAGGCGCGCGCTGAGCCCGGCGCGCGGCGACTGCAGACAACTCACGTACGCCGGCGCGACGAAGGTGTCCGTGGAAGGCCGTCTCGGCTGACGCCGCTCTTCCAGGACGCGACACGACGCGCGACGAGCACGGATGATGAGGCACGCGCAGTCGCCTCGCCGGTGCGCGATGCTGCGATGCCGCACGTTCGCCATACGCCGGCGTGCGTTTGTCCTGCCCGCCGCACTCTGGCAAGTTAGCGCCGGGGCCGGGCGAGGGGCCGTGGCCGCGGAACGAGGGATGGTTCGGCATGACGTATTTCGTGACAGGCGCCACCGGTTTCATCGGCCGCTACCTGATGGCCAAGCTGATGCGGCGCAAGGGCGTCGTGCATGTCCTGCTGCGCAAGGAGTCGCAGCGCAAGTTCGATGCGCTGGTGCGCGAGCAGGGCTGGGATCCCAAGCGCCTGGTGGTGCTGCACGGCGACGTCGGCGCCGAGTACTGCGGGCTGTCCGCGGCGCAACGCAAGGCGCTGCACGGCAAGGTCAAGCATTTCTTCCATCTGGCCGCGCTGTACGACCTCACCGCCAAGGCCGAGGACCAGCGCATCGCCAACCTCGACGGCACCCGCAATGCGCTGGAACTGGCCGCGCAGCTCGGCGCCGGCATCTTCCACCACACCAGTTCGATCGCGGTGGCCGGGCTGTACCCGGGTATCTTCCGCGAAGACATGTTCGAGGAAGCCGAGGGCCTGGACGATCCCTACCTGCGCACCAAGCACGATGCCGAGGCGCTGGTGCGCGCCGAGACCCGGATCAAGTGGCGCATCTACCGCCCGGCGATGGTGGTCGGCGATTCGCGCACCGGCGCCATCGACAAGATCGACGGCCCGTACTACTTCTTCCCGCTGATCAAGAAGCTGCGCCAGCTGCTGCCGCCGTGGGCGCCGATGCTGGGCATCGAGGGCGGACGGATCAACCTGGTGCCGGTGGACTTCGTCGCCGACGCGATGGACCACATCGCGCACAAGCCCAAACTCGACGGCCACACCTTCCACCTCACCGACCCCGAGCCGCTGCGCGTGGGCGAGGTGCTCAACGTGTTCTGCCGCGCCGGCCACGCCCCGGAGATGACCCTGCGGGTGGACGCGCGCATGTTCGCGTTCGTGCCCTCCAGCATCCGCGCCGCGGTCGGCAGCCTGCCGCCGATCCGCCGCTTCACCGGCATGCTGCTGCGCGACTTCCGCATCCCGCGCGAGGTGCTGAAGTTCATCACCTATCCCACGCGCTTCGACAGCCGCGAGACCGAGCGCGCGCTCAAGGGCAGCGGCATCGCCGTGCCGCGGCTGGAAGACTACGCCTGGCGCCTGTGGGACCACTGGGAACGGCATCTGGACCCGGACCTGTTCGTCGACCGTTCGCTCAAGGGCAAGGTCCGCGGCAAGGTGGTGCTGATCACCGGCGGCTCCTCGGGCATCGGCCTGGCCACCGCGCAACGCGTTGCCGAGGCCGGCGCCATCACCGTCATCGTGGCCCGCGGCGAACAGGAACTGCATGCCGCACGCGATGCGATGAACGCCAAGGGCGGCAAGGTCTTCGCCTATACCGCCGACCTGTCGGACCTGGCCGACTGCGACCGCCTGCTCAAGACCGTGCTGGACGCGCATGGCCATGTCGACGTGCTGATCAACAACGCCGGCCGCTCGATCCGCCGCTCGATCGAACTCAGCTACGACCGCTTCCATGATTTCGAGCGGACCATGCAGCTGAACTATTTCGGCAGCCTGCGCCTGATCATGGGCGTGCTGCCGGGCATGACCGCGCGGCGCAAGGGCCACATCATCAACGTCAGCTCGATCGGCGTGCTGGCCAACTCGCCGCGCTTCTCCGCCTACGTCGCCTCCAAGGCGGCGCTGGACGCCTGGAGCCGCTGCGCGCAGGGCGAGCTGTCGGGAAAGGGCATCAGCTTCACCACGGTCAACATGCCGCTGGTGAAGACCCCGATGATCGCCCCGACCAAGATGTACGACAGCGTGCCGACGCTGAGCGTCGACGAGGCCGCCGACCTGATGGTCAAGGCGATCATCGAACGCCCCAGCCGCGTGGCCACGCGCCTGGGCATCTTCGCCGCCCTGGTCAACGCCGTGGCGCCGAAGGCCTACGAGGTGGTGATGAACACCGCCTTCGAACTGTTCCCCGATTCGGCCGCAGCCAAGGGCGACCGCAAGGCGCTACGCGAGACCAAGCCGAGCCAGGAGCAGATCGCGTTTGCTGCGTTGATGCGGGGCGTCCATTGGTAGGAGCTGGGAATCGGGAATGGGGAGTAGGGAATCGGAACAGCGCTGGCTGCACGCGGTGCGGGTTCTGTCCTGTCAGGCAGGAACGTCACGGGTGCATGCTCGTCGCGTGCCGATAGCCCGCTCTACCGATTCCCGATTCCCGATTCCCCAATCCCCGCTCAAAACGTCCTACATTGCCGCCACCGCACCGGTTCCTCGTGGCCCGGGCGCGGGTTGAGCTGGATGCGGACGGTGCGCAGGGACGGGTAGCGTTCCACTTCGCGGCAGATGCGCGGCCACACCTGGGCGTCGTCGCCGCTGCGGTCGACCACCAGGGTCATTTGCGTCTGCCAGATGCCGCGGATCACGCCCGGGGTGGCGGCCAGGGCCTTGGAGAGTTCCTGGCGGTTGCGCTGTTCGGTGGCGGGATCGGGGTCGGCCAGGTCGCCGGCATCGTCCAGCGCTGGTTGGGGCGCGGCAGCGGTGGTGCTCGTTGGCGTGGTTGCGGCCGGCGTAGGCGCGGCTGCGGCAGCGGGCGTAGGCGATGACGCCGTTGCGGTTGCGGTCACGGCTGCCGGAGGCGCTGCGGGCTGCTGCAATGCCAGCGCACCGACGCCGGTCACCACGCCCAGGGCGAGCGAGGCCAGGCCAGCGATGGCAATGTGGCGCTGCGCGCGGCGGCGGCTGGCGCCGATCACGCCGTCTTCCAGTTCGCTGGGCAGGTAGGGCTTGAGCATCGGCCAGATGCGCGGGCCGTCGAGGATTTCCACCGCCTGCTTCTCGGCCGCGGCGATGCCGTCGCGCTGCACCTTGCCCTCGGTGATCAGGATGCCGCCCTGCGCGCCCATCAGCCGTGCCGCCGCGCCCAGTTCGTTGACCGCGGCCGAGCCGATCCGGTAGGCCCGGCCGTGCTTGCACGACAGCAGCCAGCGCGCCTCGCCGCGGGTCATCACGAAGTCGCTTTGCGGTTCCTGGCTCGTGTGCTCGTCGACGGTGGCGTCCTGCAGGTCGCGCTGTTCGCGCATCGCGCGCCGCACCATGTAGGAGAAATCGCGCCAGTGCAGGCCGGCCAGCGCATGCAGTCCGGCGCTAGCCTCATTCTCGC
>NZ_AQOJ01000124.1:0-412 GCF_000364685.1 Xanthomonas sp. SHU 166 | reverse complement strand
TGCCGTACCAGCCACAGGTAGAGGCTGGCCGCCAGCCATGCCGCGACTGCCAAGATCGCTGCCGCTATCCAGGAAAACATGCTCGCACCCGCACACGCGCCGTAAGGAAGTCAGTGTATCGCCAGCATGTCACGGCGCCGGCAAGGCGACAGCGGTGGACGGCGGACAAAAAAGACCCGCCAGTCCGAAGCCGAGAGGGGAGGGGAGCAAACGGTCTTCTGATGGACTGGCGGGTCCGTTTCGATTGTCTGGAAAAATGTGCTGCTTTGCAACAATCTGGTTACTCGGCCGTGGTCGGCGTCTCGCTGCGCTTGCGGCTGGCGCGCTTGGGCGCGGTCGCGCGCTTGGCTGGCGCGACCTTGGCGACCACCGGGCCGGCAGGTCGGCGCGCCGGTGCCGCGCGCTTGGCCGT
>NZ_AQOJ01000123.1:0-6699 GCF_000364685.1 Xanthomonas sp. SHU 166 | reverse complement strand
ACGGCGAAGGCATGGTGATTCATACCTCCAACGATGGCCCATCCGGGTGTTCGGCTCCCCTGAACGACTTCGCGATCGACAAGGATCATCCGTCGTACAAGGAGCTGACGGCGATGGCGCTGGCTGCATACACCAGTAATTCGGATGTTGAACTCCTGGTCGACTCGGGCGTATGCATTTTCGGTAATCGCACCAAAGTCATTTCCATACGGCTGAAGAAGTAATGATCTGGAGGGCGTCGCGCTTTTTTGCACGGCGCAGATTGATCCAGTTTCAAGAAGAGAAGAAATATGAAATATAAAATGGGCCTGCCGTTGATGCTCGCTTTGCTGAGCTGGCAAGCATCGGCAAACGAATCGATGCAGAATGTCGACGTCGTGCAGTTGGGAACGTATCAAGCTCATACCGATCATTTTGTCTGGCTGTCGGACACGCCAGCGGAATGCAAGGCCACATCCGGAAACCACGTCCTGCATTTCCAAGACGACCAGCCCGGCGGTAAGGCGCTGCTGGCAGTGTTGATGACTGCACTGGTGAACAAGCGCAAGATCGATGTGCAGACCAATTGCTGCGACATTGTCGAGATCTACTTGAAGTAAGCCTGCTCTGGCGGAGTCTGCTCCGTAGATTCCGTTGTACCGAAATGTTGCTATGGGAAGCGTTGTCGATCCGGCTTCTACGAGAAAAGTCGACTCTACATCGCGTATCGATGGTTCCAACTCGCAAGGACGAGTGATGTCAAATTTCCAGGGGATTCGTGCGATATTGCGTCTGATGGCCGCTACCGCTCTCTATTCTGTAGTTGCTTTCACTGCATCGGCGCAAACTGTCCGCTATGTTCATACGGACGGATTAGGGTCTGTTGTGCTGGTGACAGACAATAATCGTAATATTGTTGAACGTAGTGAATATGAACCCTACGGAAATTTACTGAATCATCCAATATCGGATGGGCCTGGATACACGGGCCATGTGAACGATGCTGCGACTGGACTTAATTATATGCAGCAAAGGTATTATGATCCCCAAATTGGTAAATTTCTTTCAGTTGATCCGGTCACGCCGTACAGCAAGCCCGGGAAAAATTTTAATCGATATAATTACGCAGCGAATAACCCCTACCTATTTGTAGATCCAGACGGTCGCTATGAGTGCACCCGAAAAGGCGGAACTTGCAATGTCCACGATGCCAAAATTGCTGAATCTTATGTCTCCACGGCGCAGAGAAGCTATCAAAAAATGGCAGAAGGCGCTGCTAAGGATCGACTTGGGAAGATTCTTGGAATGGTAGGCACAGCCAACGATGGAAATGGATTTTCAATAAATTTAACTAATCTTAGTGATGACCATTTGGGGGAATTGACGGCTAAGGGCATGGATTTAGATCCTAGTCAAATATCAGCAGTCGCGTCTGGACTCAATATTTCAGCGAAAATGCTGGCTGCCGGAATAATTGGGCATGAGGGCTCCCATAAATTGGACTCAATGCAGCCGGGATTCAACAGGAATTTTTATCCGGCTACCGGGCTTGAGCGAATGCTTACTGAATTACGTGCATATGGGATGACGTCAGCTATTGGCAACGTTCTAAGAATAAATAATGGCGTTAATATTCCGGGAATGTCACTCCAGGAACGGGAACAGCGCATATGGGAAAGTGCAAAACAGTCGTGGGAATCTGCGTGTAATGGTAAGCAAAGTTCAAGCTGCTCTGGTTACAAGCCATGAAATTTTTGTTTTCGGTCTTTTTCTTTGCTGCCGCATCGTGTTCTTCATGCTCCAAGAGCGGTGAAGGAGAGGATTTTTGTAAAGCAATCCACTCAAGATTTTCTACTCAGAATGTTGAGGTTCATGGCCTGAAAATCTACGGTAATATTTATCATCCAAGCATTGCTATTTCCACCAAATGTATGAAACCAGCATTTAACTTTTGGAGCTTTGATGCGCCTAGTCCCACGGAACAGGAACGCAGCATGAGAATCAAGAAATTTAATATGGCGGTTTACGCGTCTGTATCAAAAAAAAGCGGCATGTTTGAGTTTGATGGACTGGTGAGGGTCAATCCAAATAAAAACTTGGTGACCCTCACAGATGTAAAAAGTTTTCGGGAATTAGATAAGGCAGAGGCAGACAGGATACTGACTGAGCTGCGCTCTAGTAGAGACGAATAATTTTTTGCATTTCAGACAAATTATTTTAGATGGTTCATGGGGGCTCGTTAGGTCGTGGCTTTCTGGTGACGGGGTAGGATCACTTATTCAATGGTATGCATCTGTATATATGTTCGTAGGAAGTGAGCTGACCGTGCGCTCGTTTTTGTCGGGAGCATTCTGGACCTTTCTTGGTAAAGATCACATCCACCGATGAATGGATCGGCGTCTTGGTTGCTGCGATCGCATTGGCCGGCTAAGGTCGCGGTTACGTTCTTTGCCTCCATTTCCGCATGCCCTTGCCCAATTCCCTTGCCGCCTCTCTTGCCCTAAGCCTCGCCCTCACCACTACCGCCCACGCCGACGAAGGCATGTGGATGCCGTCGCAAATGCCGGAGCTGGCCAAGCCGCTGCATGAGGCAGGCTTCCAAGGCGATCCCCAGACGCTGGCCGAGGTGACGCAGCCGCCGCTGAGTGCAGTGGTGAAGGTCGGCGGCGGGACCGGGGCGTTCGTGTCCGCGGACGGGTTGCTGTTGACCAATCACCACGTGGCCTATGGGGTGATCCAGTACAACACCTCCGCCAAGGAGAACCTGATCGAGAATGGGTTCATCGCGCGGGATCGCGCCGACGAGCGCGCGGCCAATCCGGATTTCCGGGTGCTGGTGACGGTGGGCTTCGACAAGGTCACCGATCAGGTGCTGGGGCCGGCCAAGGGCAAGACCGGGCGCGCCTACTACGATGCGGTGGATGCGGCGAGCAAGCGTATCGTTGCCGACTGCGAGCGCGAGGCCGGGGTGCGCTGCAGCGTGGCCAACATGTACTACGGCACCGAGTTCTACCGGATTCGCCAGCTGGAACTGCGCGACGTGCGCCTGGTGTACGCGCCGCCGCGGGCGATCGGCAACTACGGCGACGAGATCGACAATTTCATGTGGCCGCGGCACAGCGGCGATTTCACCTTGCTGCGCGCCTACGTGGGCAAGGACGGCAAGCCGGCGGACTACAGCGCCGACAACGTGCCTTACCAGCCGCCGGCGCATCTGCAAATCGCCACCGATGGGCCGAAGGCCGGCGACTTCGCGATGCTGGCCGGCTATCCCGGCATCACCTACCGTCATCGTACGGCGGCCGAGTTCGCCGAGCAGGTGGAGGCGACGTTGCCGCAGCGGGTAGCGGTACTGGATCAGTTGATCGGGGTGATCGAAGCATCGGGCAAGGCCGACGCGGAAGCGCGCACGCGCTACGCGTCGCAGCTGCAGTCGCTGAAGAACAACCGCAAGCGCGCCGCCGGCGAACTGGAAGGGCTGCAGCGCAGCGATGCGGTGCGGCTGCGTGCGGAGGACGAGCGCGGCATGCTTGCGGCGACCCGCGGCAGCGATGCGCGCGACATCGCGGCGCTGCAGAAACTGCTCGGCCAAGCGTCGGCGCTGCGCGAGCGCGATCTGCTGCTGGGCTTGATCGCCACGCAGACCCAGGCGCTGCGTTCGGCGCTGACCCTGGAACGGCTGCGGCTGGAAGCGGCCAAGCCGGACGATCGGCGCGAGAGCGGCTACCAGCAGCGCGACCTGGCGCTGATCGAGGGCATGCTCAAGCAGGTGCAGCGTCGCTATGCGCCGGCCGTGGAAAAGGCGCTGCTGACGACGCTGTTGACCCGCTACCAGCAACTGCCGGATGCCCAGCGGGTGCCGGAGTTCGATGCGGCGTTCGGGCGGACCCCGGCGCAATTGCAGGCGGCGCTGGACAAGGCCTACGCCGGCACGGCGCTGGGCACCGAGGCCGAGCGCCTGTCGCGCTTTGCCGCGGCGCGCGAGGGCAAGGCGCCTGCGGCCGATCCGTTGCTGGTGCTGGCCACCACGCTGGTGCCGGCGCAGCTGCGGCTGGACGACGAGCGCAAGGCGCGCGAGGGCGAGCAGTTGCGGCTGCGCCCGGCCTACATGCGTGCGCTGTTCGCCTGGCGCAAGCAGCAGGGGCGTGCGGTGTATCCGGATGCCAACAGCACGCTGCGGATCAGCTATGGCCGCGTCGCGCCGCTGGCGCCGCGCGATGCGGTCAGCTTCGCGCCGCTGACCACGGTGGCCGGCATCGTCGAGAAGAACACCGGCAAGGAACCGTTCGATGCGCCCAAGCCGCTGTTGGCGGCGATCGCCAAGGGCGATTTCGGCAGCACGGTCGATCCGCAGTCGAAGACGCAGCCGGTGAACTTCCTGACCAATCTGGACACCACCGGCGGCAATTCCGGCTCGCCGGTGCTCAATGCGCGCGGCGAATTGATCGGGCTGAACTTCGACAGCAACTGGGAGGCGGTCAGCGCCAGTTGGTGGTACGACCCGCGCTACAAACGTGCGATCCATGTGGACATGCGCTATCTGCGCTGGTTGATGGCCAAGGTGTATCCGGCGCCGCAGTTGCTGAAGGAGTTGAACGTTCCGCAGGAGTGAGTGGGGCAGGTTGGGGATGCGGGCGTCGTTTGGCGTTGCTTCGAGCAGAACAGCGCAGGGCATGCGATGTGCCCTGTGTGCGCGTGCGGCGGCGGCATGGTGCTGGTCAGCCCGGCCGCCGTCGCACACAGCCGAACGCGTCCCTGCGGCCCGCTGCTAGCCTCGTATGATCTCCGCAGCTCACCGCGGATTGCTGTGCCATCGGAGAGTAGGAAGACGATCACGACCCTGGATACCTCCATGCGTCGGGACTGAAGTCCCTCCCACAATCAGCGTGCGATGCGTGAAGATCAGCCGAGTGTACTTGCCGCGACTGTGGTTCCGAAACGGAAACCATCTCCGCTCACCGTGACCCGTTGCGCCATCGGAGACTAGGAAGAAGATCGCGACCACGGACATTCCATGCGTCGGGACTGAAGTCCCTCCCACAACTGGCAGCGTGCGTTATGCAGTTGGAAGACTGACGTACTTGATTGGACCCCTGGGTCCAAAAGCACGCGGGTCATGGCTCGCTACGCGACTTCGCTGCAGGGCTTAGACTGACCGGATGGATCTGTTGGCCGCTAAGCCCTTGCCGCGTGCGTTCTATGCGCGCGATGCCCGCGCGGTGGCGCCGGAGCTGTTGAACAAGCTGCTCGTCACCGCCGACGGTCGCTGCGGGCGCATCGTCGAGGTGGAGGCCTATTGCGGTGCGGAGGATCCGGCGGCGCATTCGTTTCGCGGCGTGACCCCGCGCACGCGGGTGATGTTCGGCCCGCCCGGACATCTGTACGTGTACTCCATCTACGGCATGCACTGGGCGATCAACGCGGTGTGCGGCGGTGCGCCGGGGCATGCCGTGCTGATCCGCGCCCTGGCGCCGGTGGCCGGGATCGAGGCGATGCAGCAGGCGCGAGGCGTGGTACGCGCGGGCGATCTCACCCGTGGCCCCGGGCGCCTGGCCAAGGCCTTCGGCGTGTCGGCTGCGGATAACGGGCTGGATCTCACCAACCGCCAGTCGCGCCTATGGCTGGGCCAGGACGGCATGCCGCCGCCTGCGGCGCCGGTGGTCACCGCACGCGTGGGCATCCGCAAGGCGATGGAGGCGCCGTGGCGCTGGCATGTGCCGGGCGATCCGAACGTGTCGCGCTTTGTTGCGGGACGTGCGAAGTCGCGCGGGTAGGGCGGTGCTCTTCTGACTGATCGCGCTGCGAGCGAGGCGATATTGCGGGTTGGCTGGTCGTCGTCAGCTTGGCGCCACGCGCCGGTACGGCCCGCCGAGCATGCGTCGCATCAGTCGAACCGAGTACCGCTGGCGATACGGAGGCTGCGAGGTAGGTGCCGACACGGCGACTGGCCGGCATGTGGCGGCGCTGCCTGGTTCGGGCCGATGCTCCGCCGCCAGCGCAACCGGTTGGCGCGTGCTAGGCGATGTCGACGGTCGCATCCAGTTGCGCGATGGCATCGGCGACAACCGTGGCGAATGGCGCATCCACATCCACGGAGATCACGTCGGCTTCGTCCAGCGGCAGTTCCAACGTGTCCAGCTGGCTTTGCAGCAGCGCGGGCGGCATGAAGTGGCCATGGCGTTTGGCCAGGCGTTCTGCGATCACATGCGCGGCCGCATGCAGGAATACGAAGCGCATCGGCACGCCGGTGGCGCGCAACTGCTGCCGATGCGCCTTGCGCAATCCGGAGAACGCCAACACCACGCTCTGCCCGGCATCGACCGACGCGCGCAGCCGCTGCGCCAGGGCTGCGACCCAGGGCGCGCGTTGCGCGTCGCTGAGCGGGATGCCGTGCGCCATCTGTGCCTTGGCGGCGGCGCTGTGGAAGTCGTCCGCGTCCAGGAAGGTCAGTCGGTAATGTGCGGCCAGCGCCTGGGCGACGCTGGTCTTGCCGCTGCCGGAGACGCCCATCACGACGAGGGCTTCGGCGCGCGGCGGCGGGGATGAGGTGGCGTGGGTCACGTGGTGCGTTCCCGTGGGGTCGTGCGCATGATGCCAGCGTGGGCGTTGTCCGGACGTGCATTCCTGTAGCCAGGTCGTGCGCCTTCTGCTCGCCAGCGCTGGCGTCCGCTGTTGGTGCGCGCGCCGCGGAAACCGTGTCCTGGCATGGACCATGGCGTC
>NZ_AQOJ01000122.1:0-2573 GCF_000364685.1 Xanthomonas sp. SHU 166 | reverse complement strand
CCGCCGCTTCGGAAGGGAACCCGGTAAATCAAAAACAAGAGCCAAAGCTAAGCAACAACAACGGCAACCGCCAAGGCACAGCAACAGCAGAAGCGACGGCAACTGCCAAGGCGACCGCCACAGCAAACCGCGCCTTGATCATGTCGCCGTTCGGCGACCGCACGCCATACGTTGTAGCGTGCGCGTGCACCCAGGCTCAATGCCGGCAACGCCGCCGATGCCGGCGCCAGTTCCACAGATGCGCACTGGCCAACGCCAGGCTGCCGCTCACCGTCATCGCGGTCTCGCTGGCCTCGTCGGGAATACCGAAAGCGCCGGCCAACAGACCGAGCAGGCCCAGTGCCGCCAGCGTCCACAGCGGCCAGGGCAGCGCGTCGCGCCGGTGCCCGCGCCACAGCGCCAGCCCCGCCAACGGCGCGGCGATCGCCACGAACACCACGTGCACCCACTCGGCCTCGGCCCAGACGCCGAACAACGGCAGCGCCGCGGCCAGCAACGGCAACGCCAGGCAGTGCAGCAGACACAGCCCGGACAACACCATCGCCGAGGCGTCGAAGAAGGATTGCGGCAGGGATTTCATGAACGATCACTCCAATGCACCAAGTGTTATATAGTAACATTTCCAGCCCGCCACGCCCCCGCGCCGATGCCCGCCATGTCCAACGCCGCCGTTTCCGATCGCCGCCTCCCCGTCACCGTCCTGTCTGGCTTCCTGGGTGCCGGCAAGACCACCCTGCTCAACCGCGTGCTGCACAACCGCGATGGGCGCCGGGTGGCGGTGATCGTCAACGACATGAGCGAGGTCAACATCGACGCGGCGCTGATCCGCGACGGCGGTGCCGCGCTCAGTCGCACCGAAGAGACCCTGGTCGAGTTCAGCAACGGCTGCATCTGCTGCACCCTGCGCGACGACCTGCGCCAGGAGGTGCAGCGCCTGGCCGAGAGCGGGCGCTACGACTACCTGCTGATCGAATCCACCGGCATTTCCGAGCCGATGCCGGTGGCGGCGACCTTCGCCGTGCGCGACGCCGACGGCCGCGGCCTGGCCGACGTCGCGCGCCTGGACACCATGCTCACCGTGGTCGACGGGGTCAGCTTCCTGCGCGACTTCGGCTCGGCCGAGCGCCTGGCCGACCGCGGCCTGCAGGCCGGGGACGACGACGAGCGCGGGCTGGTCAACCTGCTGGTGGAGCAGATCGAGTTCGCCGATGTGATCGTCATCAGCAAGGCCGACCTGGCCGATGCGGCCACCCTCGACCGCACCCGCGCGGTGCTGCGCGCGCTCAATCGCGATGCGCGCATCGTCGAGGCCAGCCGTGGCGATGTGCCGCTGGAGCTGGTGCTCGATACCGACCACTTCGACTTCGTGCGCGCGCAGCTGGCGCCGGGCTGGATGCAGGCGCTGCGCGGCGAGCACGCGCCGGAGACCGAACAGTTCGGCATCGAAAGCTTCGTCTATCGCGCGCGCCGGCCGTTCCATCCGCTGCGCTTCGCGCGGCTGGCGCAACGCGGCCTGCGCGACGTGATCCGCAGCAAGGGCTTCTTCTGGCTGGCCAGCCGCATGGACTGGGTCGGCGAACTGTCCATCGTCGGCGCGGCCACCCAGACCCAGGCGGCCGGCTTCTGGTACGCGGCACGCGAGCGCGTGGACCGCGGCCTGCTGGACACGCCGCTGGCGCTGCCGCCATCGCCGCTGCCGTACACCGAGCTCGGCTGGCAGCGCCAGCAGACCGCGTGCTGGAACGCGCCGCCGCCGCAGGCCGAGGAGGTCGGCGATGCGCGCGAGTACGCGGCGCTGCGGGCGATGTGGCATCCGCTGTGGGGCGATCGCCGCCAGGAACTGGCGGTGATCGGCGTCGGCCTGGACGAGGCGCGGGTGCGTGCCGAACTCGATGCCTGCCTGCTCGACGATGCCGAACTGCGGCAGGGGCCGGTGGTGTGGCAGGGCTTGGAAGATCCGTTTCCGGTGTGGAGGCGTTGAGGGGCTGGGAATCGGGAATCGGGACTGGGGAATCGGAAAAGCGGGGGCGCAGGCGCTGAGGGCTAGTGGACTGCGCCCATCGCGATCAGGACGATCGCCGGTACCGCCAGCAGCAGGCCGAGGCGGTTCCAGCGGTTGGTGCGTTCGCCGAACACGGCGATGCCGAGCAGGGTGCCCAGGCCGATCACACCCAGGTTCATCGCCGCGAACACGCTGGCCGGGCTGTCCGGCAGGGCCTGATGCGCGCGCACGTAGAACAGGATGTTGCCGAAGTTGAGCGCGCCCAGCAGCAGGCCGGCGCCGAGGTTGCGCCAGGCCAACGGGACGGTGCCGCGCAGGTGGCGCCACAGTTGCACGCCCAGCAGCAGCACGAAAGCCAGCGCGAAGGCGACCAGCAGCGAGGCGGCGAACGGCGTGCCGGCCTGGGCGATGCGCTTGAGCAGCACGTCGATCGCGGCGAAGCCGACCCATACCAGCAGCAGCCACGGCGTGGTGCGCGCGGTGCTGTGCGCGGCCGCCTGCGGTCGCTGCACGATGCCGACGATCGCCAGCAGGCCCAGCGCCAGGCCGGCCAGCTTGGCGCCGTTGGTGC
>NZ_AQOJ01000121.1:0-4348 GCF_000364685.1 Xanthomonas sp. SHU 166 | reverse complement strand
TCGCCGAACCACAGGAAGGCGAACGCCAGCGACAGCAGCAGCGACAGCCGCTGCGCCGCGTCGGTGCGCACGATGCCGGCGTTGGCCACCGCGCGGCCCAGCACCAGGAACAGGCTCGGCAGCAACACGCCCAGCGCCAGCAGCGACGCCCACGGCGTGTGCGCATCGCCCAGCGCGGCCAGCGGCGGCTGCAGCAGGGCGGCGCACAGCAGCAGCGCCGCCAGGTAGTTCCAGGTCACCGCCTGGGCCAGGTCGATGCGCCGTTGCGGCGCCAGCTTCAGCAGCGCCGAGACCAGCACGCTGCACACCACACTCAACAGGACGAAGACCACACGCAGGATCCGGATCGGGAGGAAAAAGAACGCTGCGTGCACCGCTTCGGCATGTGGCCGCGACCCAGCCCCGGTATTATGACCGCATGACCTCTCCCGCTTTCCCCACCGCTTCCGGCGCGCTGACGCTGCAAGGCCCCGCCGGCCCGATCGAGGCCGCGGTCGATCTGCCCGACGCCGACGTCGCCGCGTTGCCGGTCACCGCCATCGTCTGCCATCCGCTGTCCACCGAGGGCGGCAGCATGCACAACAAGGTGGTGACCATGGTCGCGCGCGCGTTGCGCGAGCTAGGCGTGCGCGTGGTGCGCTTCAACTTCCGCAGCGTCGGCGCGTCTGCCGGCAGCTTCGACCACGGCGACGGCGAGCAGCAGGACCTGGCCGCGGTGGCCGCCTGGGTGCGCGATCAGCGTCCGCACGACGCGCTGTGGCTGGCCGGTTTCAGCTTCGGCGCCTACGTCTCGCTGCGCGCCAGCGCCGCGTTGCAGCCGCAGGTGCTGATCTCGATCGCGCCGCCGGCCGGGCGCTGGGATTTTTCCGGCATGGCGCCGCCGCCGCAGTGGCTGGTGATCCAGGGCGAGGCCGACGAGATCGTCGATCCGCAGGCCGTGTACGACTGGCTGGAGACCCTGGAGGCACAGCCGGAACTGGTGCGCATGCCCGACACCAGCCACTTCTTCCATCGCAAGCTGATCGACCTGCGCGGCGCGTTGCAGCACGCGGTCAAGGCCTGGCTGCCGGCGGCACAGGCGTGAGCGCGGCGGCATTGCCGTCGCAGCGCTACGCCGAGGGCGTGGCGCGCGGCGACTGGCGCGACGATCCGGCGCAGCACGCGGCGCTGGCCGAACTGGACCGCATCCATACCGCGATCGTGGACGGCGACCAGGAGGGCTGGCTGGACCGGCTGTCGGCGTTCTGGAAGAAGCCCGAGCCGGTGCGCGGGCTGTATTTCTGGGGCGGGGTCGGCCGCGGCAAGACCTTCCTGGTCGATCTGTTCTACGACGGCCTGCCGATCGCGCGGAAGTACCGCACGCATTTCCACCGCTTCATGCGCGGCGTGCACGAGCGCCTGCGCGAGCACGCCGGGCAGAGCGATCCGCTGGCGAAGATCGCGCAGGAGTGGCGCAGCCGGCTGCGCGTGCTGGTGCTGGACGAGTTCTTCGTCACCGACATCGGCGATGCGATGCTGCTGTCGCGCCTGCTCGAGCGCCTGTTCGCCGAGGGCGTGACCCTGGTCACCACCTCCAATACCGCGCCGCAGAACCTGTACCTCAACGGCCTGCAGCGCGAGAGCTTCCTGCCGGCGATCGGCCTGCTGCAGACCTATTGCGTGGAGCTGTACGCCGAAGGCACCGAGGACTACCGCATGCGCGCGCTGACCCGTTCGCCGGTGTACCGCGCGCCGCTGGCCGAGGACAGCGATGCCTGGCTGGGCGAGCGCTGGAGCGCGCTGACCGGCAATGCCGAGGCGCGCCGCGGCAACATCGAACTGGAAGGGCGCAAGATCCCGGTACGTGCGCGCGGCAAGAGCATCGTCTGGTTCGATTTCGTCGCCTTGTGCGAAGGCCCGCGCGGTCCCAGCGACTACATCGAGATCGCGCACGAGTTCACCACCGTGCTGCTCGGTGGCATCCCGCACTTCGACCGCATGAACGAGGATGCGGCGCGGCGCTTCGTCAACCTGATCGACGAGCTGTACGACCGCCACGTCAACCTGGTCTGCACCGCGCAGGATCCGCCGCCGCTGCTGTACACCGGCGAGCGCCTGGCCGGTGCGTTCGAGCGCACCGCCTCGCGGCTGATCGAGATGCAGAGCGCCGAGTACCTGGCGGCAGCGCATCGGGTCTGAGCGCAGACCGATGTCCGCGGTGCGGGTTCAGCGCACCGCGCCGGGCGCACACAGCCCGGCGACGAAGCGCGGCATCAGGCCCGCGCCGGCGATCTCTTCCAGATAGGCGGCCGCCGGGCAACCGGCGCCGCCTGCGCTGTGCGCGCAGCGGGCCGGCCCGGACGCGCCGTCCTGCGGCAATTGCCGATCCATGGCCTGGCGCTGCGCCGCGGACAGCCCATCGCGAAACGTCTCCTCGGCATCGAGCAGATCGGCCGGGGTGAGTCGATCGGTCGGCACGCCGGGGCACTGGCGACGGGTTTCCCGGGCCAGCGCGTCGGCGCCGGCACCGATCAGCACCGGGCCGTCGGGCAGGGTGTTGGGCGCGGCCTTGGGCACGATGGGGGCAGCGCCGAGCGCGGCCAGCAGCAGGAACGATGCGCGCATGCGGAAGCTCCTCGAGTTGCGCGCAGCGTCGTCCTGCGTCGCTCGCAGCACGAGGGGGAGGGCGGCCGGCTTCAGCGAGGAGTAGGTAAGTCAAAAATATCGCTTGCTATTAAATAGCGTGCGATGTAATGTGGTGCCCATGGACCGTACCTCTGCCCCCGACGCCACCGCCCTGCTGAAGCTGGATACCCAGCTGTGCTTCGCGCTGTATTCGGCCAACCTGGCCATGCACAAGCTCTACCGCGGGCTGCTGCGCGACCTCGGCCTGACCTACCCGCAGTACCTGGTGATGCTGGTGCTGTGGGAGCAGGACCAGCGCAGCGTCTCGGACATCGGCGAGAAGCTGTTCCTGGATTCGGCCACGCTGACCCCGTTGCTCAAGCGCCTGGAGGCGATCGGTCTGCTGACCCGCAGCCGCGCGGCCGAGGACGAGCGCCGCGTGCTGATCGCGCTGACCGCCGACGGCCAGGCGCTGCGCGCGCGCGCGCAGGCGGTGCCGGAAGGCGTGCTGTGCGCGGTCGCCTGCGACCTGCAGCAACTGACCCGGCTCAAGCACGACCTTGAAGAGGTCCGCGGCAAGTTGCAGGCCGCGGCCTGACCGATTCCCGTCCCGATCGCGCATTTCCCTCTACGCATTTCCCTCTACCCCATGGCGCCGCGGCGCCGCCCTCGAAGGAGAACCACCATGGCTTCACCGACCACCATCGCCTACACCGCCACTGCCACCGCCACCGGGGGCCGCGACGGCCGCGCCGCCACCCCGGACAAGGCGCTGGACGTCAAGCTGTCGACCCCGCGCGAGCTGGGCGGCGCTGGCGGCGACGGCACTAACCCGGAGCAGCTGTTCGCGGCCGGCTACTCGGCCTGCTTCATCGGTGCGCTGAAGTTCGTCGCCGGGCAGGAGAAGGTGGCGCTGCCGGCCGAGACGAGCATCGAGGGTCATGTCGGCATCGGCCAGATCCCGGGCGGCTTCGGCATCGCCGTGGAACTGCGCATCGCCGCGCCGGGCCTGGAGCGTGCGACGCTGGAATCGCTGGTGGAGAAAGCGCACCAGGTGTGCCCTTACTCCAATGCCACCCGCGGCAACATCGACGTCAAGCTGGTCGTGCTCGACTGAGCCAGCGCGATGTCCGGGCCGGCGCCTGCGCCGGTCCGGGGCGACACACGACGGGCGGCCACTGGCCGCCCGTTCGCGTTGTGGGCGCCGCGCGTGTTGCCACGCACATTGAGACCACCCCGCGGGGGTGCAATAGTGTGAGCTTGATCAAATCGGGCGCGCCATGCTCAGTTCCGCCTACAACGCCGAGACCGTCGCCGCCTTCATCCAGGGCGCACGCCGTCTGCTGGTGCTGACCGGTGCCGGCATGTCCGCCGAGAGCGGGGTACCGACCTTCCGTGGCCAGGACGACAGCCTGTGGTCGCGCTTCGATCCCGAGCAACTGGCCACCGAGGACGCCTGGCGTGCCGACCCCGCCTTGGTCTGGGGCTGGTACCGCTGGCGCATGGCGATCGTGGCGCAGGCCCAGCCGCACGCCGGGCACCTGGCGCTGGCGCGCCTGGCCGAGGTCCGCCACACCACCCTGGTGACCCAGAACGTGGACGACCTGCACCAGCGTGCCGGCAGCGAGGTCGCCGCGCACGTGCACGGCCGCCTGTCGGCGCTGCGCTGCAGCGACTGCGGCCAGCCCTGGCGCGGCTTGCTGCCGCCGATCGACGTGCACACGCCCAGCCAGCGCCTGGCGCC
>NZ_AQOJ01000120.1:0-7489 GCF_000364685.1 Xanthomonas sp. SHU 166 | reverse complement strand
GACGCCGAGTACGACCTGGGCCGCGACGCCGAGGCCGCCGCCGCGCCGCACGAAGCCAAGGACGCCTGACCGGCGCCGCCGTTCGCCCTACCCCGCCCTGGCCGTGCGCGGCCGGGGCCTCGCCCCCCTTCGCAACCGAGACGCCCATGACCATCGCCGAACACCAGACCAAGGCCGAACAGCTGCTGCGCGCGGCCGGCATCCTGCCCGTCGTCACCGTCCACACCCTGGAAGAAGCGCGCCGCGTCTCGGCCGCACTGCTCGAAGGCGGCCTGCCGGCGATCGAACTGACCCTGCGCACGCCGGTGGCGATGGACGCGCTGGCGATGCTCAAGCGCGAACTGCCGGACATCGTGATCGGCGCCGGCACCGTGCTCAACGCCACCCAGCTGCAGCAATCGATCGACGCCGGCGCCGACTTCATCGTCACCCCGGGCACCACCCCGACCCTGGCCGACGCCCTGGCGCAGGCACCGCTGCCGGTGGTGCCGGGCGCGGCCACCCCGAGCGAACTGCTGGCGCTGATGGAGCGCGGCTTCCGCGTGTGCAAGCTGTTCCCCGCCTCCGCCGTCGGCGGCCTGGCGATGCTCAAGGGCCTGGCCGGCCCCCTGGCCGAGCTCAAGCTGTGCCCCACCGGCGGCATCGGCGAAAGCACCGCCGCCGAATACCTGGCCCAGCCCAACGTGGTCTGCATCGGCGGCTCGTGGATGGTGCCCAAGGACTGGCTGGCCGACGGCGCCTGGGACAAGGTGCGCGAAAGCTCGGCGAAGGCGGCCGCGATCGTGGCGGCGGCGCGGTAGCGCCGACCGCCGGGATTTGGGATCGGGGATTCTTAAAATTAAGTGCACCAACACTGTCCACAAAAAATGACGGCGTTAGGTCCCGCGCAACGACATAGCGGGGCTTGAAACCTTTTTTCAGACAACAGGTCAACCACCAACGGCGTGCTCTTTCGCCTGGCGTTACATTTTCCTGGAGCCACATAGAAGCTACGGTGAGGTGGACGCTTCGCGTTAAATCGCTCCACATCAGCATGGTCACCCAATATCGCCGCCAACGCACTCCATCGCCCCACCATTCAACACGAATCCCAGCTGTAGCGTATGGAATTAGTGTCGGCTCGATGGCGTTGCGGGCGGCAGTCGATTACGTGACCATATGGATAAGTACATCCAGCGGATGCCAAGGGACGTGAAGTCATGGAAGGACAGTCAATCGACTCTTCGGCGAGAGGAGTCTCCGCCGAGTTCGCTTACTACCCAAGGTACTGCAACATAGACGGGGATCGCTTCTCGGTCCGAACGCTCGCCAATCTCCAAGAATCCGTTGCAGCGGTGACGAAAGATCCCTGCACTATGAATGGCTGGATCTATCCCGGCCCGCAACGTCATCGGGACGTATCCAGCGGGGAGATCCGTATCCGGCGAGGGTCTTTGGCTTGCCCAAGACCCGTGTCCTGACCCTTCATCAAAGCACGAACCCAGCAGATCTCGAATTGGCCAAGTGGTGCCTTGCCTTTTTCCTGGGCATGCCATTGACGACGACCACCGCAGGCCTTCTCGATGCAGTGCCGACGAAGCTTGGCAGTCTCGTAGACTTCGTTCTGAGTAGGCACTGCGACGAAGCCGATATCATCGAATTGACCTTTAACTACCTGAATAATGCTCGCGGCGATACGCGTTCGCTGAAGCGCGTTGCGGCTGTCATCCATGCGTTGTTCCTGTCGCATTCCCCGCAAAGCGTTTCCTGTGAGCAGTTCCAGTACCTCTACATGGCGCTGGATGGATGCTTCAAACTGGTTCTAGCCAAGGGAGTGGCCAAATCTCCCAGGAACCACGGCGACCGTATTCAATGGATGTGCGCGACATTCGACGTGCCGGCCCCTGACTGGGCCAAAAACGCCACTTCGATGCCGTCGTCGCTATAGGTTGTTCGCAACAACGCCTTTCGTGAGGCGCTTTTCTTTGACGAGCCACTTGGATATTCGATCTATGGTGGCACCCAAGGAGCAGCGGATGCCGGCAACACTCCACTACAGATGCAGGCATTGGTAAGCAGACTGTTGGTCGCCATCCTAGGAAAGTCAGAAGCAGGCTACGTCAAGTCACCCGCTAGCATGCGTCAGCGTCACATGCTAAACCTCCGCCACTGAACTGACGAATTGGAAAGATCGATGATCAACTGGATTAGAAAGAAATTCGTGGGCTCGGAAGCCGTGGATGGCGCTCCAGTGCCATCGTCCGAAGAAGAAGGAAATTCCAGGGGCAAGACGGTGGATCGTAACGTCCACATCAAGGAGTATCTCATTTATTACCTTTCGCTCAAATCGCCGGGATTTGCCGTCCTTCTGGGCGGACCCTGGGGGATTGGCAAGACCTTCGTCATCAAGAAATTCTTGGATGCACTGAACAAGGAAACGACGCCGTACATCTATGTCAGCCTCTACGGCATCAGATCCGTAGACGACGTCGACGACGCCATCCTTCAGTCCATGTACCCCGTCCTGATGAACAAAGGTGTCGCCTTAGGAGGCCGTGCGCTCAAGTCAATCGGGAAATATTTCAACGTGGAATTGGACCTAAAAGCAAAAGACTTCATCAACAAATCCAAGGCTAACGTCTACGTTTTCGACGATCTGGAGCGATGCGAGATGCCCATCAACACCGTGATGGGCTACATCAACGTGTTCGTGGAGCATGAGGGTCGCAAGGTCATCATTATTGCGAACGAGACGGAGATCGAAGAGCCACAGTACAAGCGAATTCGTGAGAAGCTCGTCGGCAGAACGTTCGAAATCCAGTCCTCACTCGAGGAGGCCCTCCAGGGATTCGTCGCCTCGGTAAAAGACGAGGCTGCGAGAAATTTCATCGCTTCCAACTCCTCCGTCATCTCGGAGATCTATCACCAATCTGAGATGAGCAACCTAAGAGTTCTACACCAAACCATCTTGGACTTCGAGCGAATCTACATCGCCTTAGAAGAGACGCATCGGAAGAACACCGAAGCTATAGCGGCCCTTCTGGCCCTCCTGTTCGCACTCTCATTCGAGTTCAAGGCCGGACGAATCACTGCGGACGAAATGAAGAATCGTCGGGTGCACATTCTGACTTCGTACATACGACGCAAGGAAGAAAACCACATTCCACCCAAAATTATCGCAGTTAAAGAGCGGTATCCTCTTGCACCGATAGATGCAGACCTGCTCTCTGACCAGACCTTGGTAAATCTGATCGCAAAAGGCATCATAGACCGGCAGAAGGTCCGTAATGAGATTGATGATAGCTCTTTCTTTAAGGATGAAGAGGAGCCCGCTTGGCGTACCGTCTGGAACTGGAACGAACGAAGCGAAGAAGAAGTCAATGCGGCACTCACCGAGATGATGCGGGCATTCGCTGCTCACGAGTACATCATTCCCGGGGAAATTCTGCACGTCTTCGGAGTTCAACTCCGGATATCGAAAATCGGGGCAATCCCCACGAGCCTCGCGCAGGTCGTTGCCGAGGCAAAGGCCTACGTGGACTATCTGTACGCACGTGGATTGCTGGAGCCCATTGAACTGCGCCAAAGCGCCTTTGATGACGATTTCGAAAGCTACGGTGGGTTGGGCTTTATGGAAGCCTCATCCATAGAATTCAAGGAGCTCTGCAAGTATCTGAACGATAAGCGGCGGGCCGCCGCTGTAGACCGTCTACCTGCCATCGCCAAGGACCTGCTCAAGGTGATGCTGGATAACCCCGGTCGGTTCCTCCGCCGAATTTCCTTGACTAATCACGAGGACAACGAGTTCTACGACATCCCAATTCTGGCTTCACTGGACGTACGTGAGTTCGTAGACGCATTCCTCAGCCTTCATCCGGCAAAACAGAGGACGGCGATGTTGGCACTCAAGGCACGCTATCAGCATGAAATGATCGACCGCTATCTAGAGGACGAACGGCCTTGGGCAACTCAGGTCAGGGACCAGTTACTGGCGGCCAGTGCGACTATGTCTCCGATGTCGCGAGAGCGATTACAGCGCCTCGTTGCCTACGGTCTTGATGTGGCTCTCGGGCTTGCGGAAAAGTCGTAGGGCCTACGGGAAGCGTTTTGCCTCGCCGAAACCCCGACCTCCCCGCAGAGCTCCTTGCCGTTGCAGGTGCGAATCGTCTTGGGCAACACCCAGGAATCCAGGTGCCAATTGGAAGCCACCGCACTGGAATCCAGAGCAGGTTTCGGGAAGCGCCAGCATAGATGGACGAACACAATTAATTGATAAACCTGCACGAGTCGGGGCGCGAACAGCGAAACACCGGGCTCCAGTCAGCGAAAGAAGCGCCGGCATGCCGGCGCTTTTGCTGTTGCTGTTGCGATTCCCGATTCCCCACTCCCGATTCCCGGCCTCAACGGACCTCGATCTGCACATCCGCCGGCAACGCGTGGATGCGCAGTTCGCCGTGCTCCCACTGCGCCGCTTCGCCGTTGACCAGGGTGCGGCCCGGTTCGCCCGGGTACGGCCACGGCAGCACCAGGCCGCCGCTGGGCATGCGCAGGCCCTCGGGGATGTTCAGCAGCAGGCGGTTCTTCTGCCGGCGCAACTGGTAGCTCAGCGGGCCCTGCGGGGTGCGCAACTGCTCGATCGCCACGCCCTTGCCGTCGAGCCAGTCGGCGGGGATGCCGGCGGCCAGCACCAGGCTGTCGTCGACGTCGCGGGCGTAGGCGAACATGTCCAGCACCGAGCGCACGAAGTCCGAGGCGACCCAGGCATGCGGCAGGTCGCCGAGGAAGAACGGCTTGCGCGGCGTGCGCGAAACCACTTCGGCCCACTGGTTCCACGCCTGCGGCGTGCGGTCCTTGAAGAAGAACTGGGTGGCCTCCCAGGCGCGCTCGCGCCAGCCCAGGCGCACGAACGCCGACACGTTGCGCCACTCGTACGGCGTGTAGTCCTTCCACTCGCGGGTGCCGTCGCGGCGGCCGACGAACTCGCTCCAGTAGCGCTCGAAGGTGTTGTCGAGCAGCGCCTGCGGCAACCGGCCCTGCTCGCCGCCCGGCGCCAGTGCGATGGTGGTCGAGGTCGGATCGAAATCGCCCAGTTCCGCCGAGCCCGGCAGGAAATTGATGTGGTGCTGCTGGGTGGCCGCGTCCAGCGAGGCGTACAGGTCCTGGCGGAACTGGTCGCGCGAGGCGGCGAAGTGCGCGGCATCGTCGATGCGGCCGAGTTCGGCGGCGATGCTCACCGCGTCCTTGTAGCCGCGCAGCGCCCAGAAGTTGTCCCAGTACGAGTGCATCGGCTTGGCCGAATAGCCCTCGTGGCTGATCGACACCGGCATCATCCCGTAGAAGGCCGCGTTGCGCGCGCGGTTCTCGTCGGTGCGCTCGCTCAGCCGCAGCTGTTCCATGTAGGTGTACGCGCCGAGCACGTGCGGCCACATCTGCTCCAGGAAGGCGCGGTCGCCGCTGTAGCGGTAGTAGTCGGCGACGCTGTAGATCAGTTCGCCATGGCTGTCGTTCTCCGGCACCGGGTCGCTGCCGCGGTCGTCCACGCAGCACGGCACCATGCCGTTGGCGAACTGGTACGGCGCATACCACTCCACGTACTCGCGCACCACGTCGGCGCGGCCCAGCCGCAGCAGGCCTTCGGAAATCATCGCGCCATCGCGGATCCAGCTGCGCGAGTACGAGCGCGTGCCCGGCTGAAGGCGCGGGCCGATCCGCGAGATCAGCATGTGCGCCAGCGCGGTGCGCAGCGTGTCGGTCACCGCCTTGCCCTGCGCCGGCACGTGCAATTGCACGCGGTCCAGCTTCTCGTGCCACTGCGCGGCGACCTGCTGCTGCGCGCGCGCTGCGTCGAAGCCTGCCGGCACGCCGGCGTTGCCGGTCTGCGGGATCACCAGCGCCACCTCGCGCACCTCGCCCGGGGCCAGCCGCCCGCGGTACAGCAAGGCGCCGGAGGCCAGTCCATCCGGATCCTGCGCCTGCTGCGGCAGGCCGCTGGCGTCGGTGCTCAGCCGTTCGACGTCCATGCCGGCGTCGAACGCGCTGGCGTAGGCGGCGTCCGGCTTCTGCACCGCGAACACCCGCGGCTGGCCGTTGACCTGCACCTGCGTGCCGGCGAAGGCCAGCGAGCGGATCGGGCTGACCCCGCCGACCGTGTTGAGGAACTGGCTGGGCGGATTGACCTGGAACGGACGCACCGCCAGCGCCAGGGTGTAGTCGTGCGGCTGCTTGCTGGGGTTGCTGAGCCGGTAGCGCGCCACCAGTTGCGCCTGCTCCGGCTCGCCCTGCACGAAGGCGGTCACGCGCAGCGCGGCGTTGTCGTGGGTCCAGTCCACGCTGGGAATCGGCAGGTAGTCGTCCTGCAGGCTCTGCGCCGTCTTGACGTCGGCCCAGCTCAGGCGCTTGCCGTCCAGCAGCAGGAACGGCTCGATGCTGAAGCCGCCCTTGCCCACCTCGATCGCGCCATCCTCGCCGACCAGGCCCTGCTCGCGGCCGCCATCCAGGCCGACGATGGTCCAGTACGGCTGCTCGCCGCTGAAGCCGCGCGGGAACCAGCCGCGGGTCGATTGCGCCGCCACCGACTTGATGAAGTCGTTCTGGGTGGCGGCGAAGGCCAGCGGCTGCAGCGTGATGTCGGCGATGCCGTAACGGAAGCTGGGGCCGTCCTGCAAGTCGAACCGCACGTAGCGCGCCTCGGTTTCCGGCAGCGCCAGCCAGTCGGTGCCGCCGTTGCCAGCGGTCACGCTGCGCAACTCGCGCCAGCTGCGCCCGTCGGCCGAGCCCTGCACGGTGTAGCGCGAGGCGTAGACGCCCGGCGCCCACTGCACCTTGGCGCCGCCGAACTCACGCACCTTGCCCAGGTCCAGCATCACCGTCTGGGTCTTGGCGTTGCCGCTGTACCAGATCGTGTCCGGCTTGCCGTCGGCGATGCGCTGCTCCAGCGCCGGCGCGGTATCGGTGTTGACCTTGACCGTCAGCGGCGAGGTGTCCTGCGGCGGCAACGGGGTCAGGGTCAGCTGATCGAAGCACACCGTGCCGGCGCCGCCGACCTGGTTGTAGATGGTGAACTCGATCTGTGCGCTGCGGGTCAGCTCCTTCTCCGGGCTCGGTCCCCAGGCCTTGTCGATCTGCCGCTTCTTGTAGGTGACCGTGCTCCACTGCGTGGGGAAGTCGTAGCGCGGCCGGTTGACCCACCACACGTTGTCGCCGCTGGCGTCGACCAGCTTGAACTGCAGGTCGTTGCTCGGCGACTCGCCGCGCAACTGGAACGAAAACTGGTAGTTGTCCGGGTACTCGATCGGCACGCTGCGGCGGATCCCGGCATAGCCGGACACGCCGTTGAAGTCGTAGTCCAGGCACAGCGCCTTGGCGCGGCCGCCGCTGGGCGCCTGCACCAGCCGGGTCGAGGCAGTGACCTGGTTGGAGACGACGATCTGCCACTTGTCCAGATCGTTGAAGCTGTCCAGCGTCACCGTGGAGGTCGGCGGCGCGGCGACCGCCTGGGCGGCCGCCAGCA
>NZ_AQOJ01000119.1:0-5927 GCF_000364685.1 Xanthomonas sp. SHU 166 | reverse complement strand
CACCGAGCGGCCGCCCAGCCGCGGCGTCATCGCCAGCGCCGGCACCGTGGCGCCGGCCACCCTGATCAGCGCGCCGGTCGCCGCCCCGGCCCCGGTGACCGCCAACGCCGTGCCCAACCGGGTTGCCCCGGTGTCGCCCAGCAGCAGTGGCGCGCCACGGCGTCTGGTCAGCGGTCAGCTGTATTCGTACATGAAGGACGGCGTGCGCCACTACACCAGTGCGCGTCCGACCCAGGTCGCCAATCTCGGCGCGGTGCGCACGATCCGCTACAGCTTCATGGAAACCTGCTATGCCTGCGCCAACTCGGGGGTCAACTTCGGTGCGGTGCGCCTGAACACCACCGCCTACCAGAGCGAGATCGCCGCCGCCGCGCGCGAGTACGGTGTCGACGAAGCGGTGGTGCGCGCCATCATCCACGCCGAGTCCGCTTACAACCCGACGGCCCTCAGCCGCGCCGGTGCGCAGGGGCTGATGCAGCTGATGCCGCCGACCGCGCGCCGCTTCGGCGTCAGCGATTCGTTTGATGCAGCGCAAAACATTCGCGGCGGCGTGCAGTACCTGGCGTGGCTGCTGAAGCGCTTCAACGGCAACCTCAGCCTGGCCGCGGCCGGCTACAACGCCGGCGAAGGCGCGGTAGACAAACACGGCGGGGTGCCGCCGTACAGCGAGACCCAACGCTATGTGCAGCGGGTGGGCGTGCTC
Source organism: Xanthomonas sp. SHU 166 (assembly GCF_000364685.1). Classification (NCBI taxonomy): domain Bacteria; kingdom Pseudomonadati; phylum Pseudomonadota; class Gammaproteobacteria; order Lysobacterales; family Lysobacteraceae; genus Xanthomonas; species Xanthomonas sp. SHU 166. The sequence continues at coordinate 5,224 of NZ_AQOJ01000119.1, read as the reverse complement.
GCCGAGCGCTACCGCGGCGTGCTGGCGACCGCGCATTGAGCCGTCGCCGCGGCCCGGCAGGAGGCGTTGCGCGTCCATTGTCGGCGCGTTAAGGGTTCCGCTACACTGCAGTGGATTCAGTGCGGCTCGACCCCCACCGAGCTGCTGGCAGCCTCACGCTACCCAATCACAGATCGGAGTGCCGGATGGCCAACGATGGGGTCAACGATTCTGTAAATGTAGGACGCCGCCGCTTTCTCACCGCCACCACGTCCGTCGTGGGCGCGGTCGGTGCGGGGTTCGTCGCGGTTCCTTTCATCAAGTCCTGGAATCCGAGCGCAAAGGCCAAGCTGGCCGGCGCGCCGGTCACCGCCGACATCAGCGCCCTGCAGGAAGGGCAGCGCCTGATCCTGGAATGGCGCGGCCAGCCGATCTGGATCGTCAAGCGCTCCAAGGCGATGCTCGATGCGTTGCCGTCGCTGGACAGCCGGCTCAAGGATCCGGAGTCCACCAACAAGGACCAGCAGCCGGACTACGTGCTGAAGAATCCGGAGTACCGCTCGATCAAGCCCGACGTCTCGGTGCTGGTCGGCCTGTGCACCCATCTGGGTTGCTCGCCGGAAATGGTCGCCGAGATCCGCCCCGAACCCTACGACCCCGACTGGAAGGGCGGCTATTTCTGCCCCTGCCACAAGTCTCGCTTCGACATGTCCGGCCGCGTGTTCCAGGGCGTGCCGGCGCCGATCAACCTGCTGGTGCCGCCGCACCATTACCAAGACGACAACACGCTGGTGATCGGCGTGGACCCGAGCGCGTCCGCGAAGGGAGGGGCGTAAGTCATGGCCGACAACATCCTCACCCGCACCGCGGGCAACGTGTTCGACTGGGTCAACGAGCGCGCTCCCGGGCTGATGCCGTTCTACCGCAAGCACGTCACCGAGTACTACGCGCCGAAGAACTTCAACCTCTGGTACTACTTCGGCTCGCTGGCGATGGTGGTGCTGGTCAACCAGATCGTCACCGGCATCTTCCTGACGATGCACTACAAGACCAGCGCGGCCGAGGCGTTCAACTCGGTCGAGTACATCATGCGCGACGTCGAGTGGGGCTGGCTGATCCGCTACATGCACTCCACCGGCGCCTCGCTGTTCTTCATCGTGGTGTACCTGCACATGTTCCGCGGGCTGATGTACGGCAGCTACAAGAAGCCGCGCGAACTGGTGTGGATCCTGGGCATGCTGATCTACCTGGTGCTGATGGCCGAAGCCTTCATGGGCTACGTGCTGCCCTGGGGGCAGATGTCGTTCTGGGGCGCGAAGGTGATCATCTCGCTGTTCGGCGCCATCCCGGTGATCGGCAACGGCCTGACCGAATGGATCATGGGCGACTACCTGCCGTCCGATGCCACCCTCAACCGCTTCTTCGCCCTGCACGTGATCGCCCTGCCGCTGGTGCTGCTGCTGCTTGTGGTGCTGCACCTGGGCGCGCTGCACGAGGTCGGTTCCAACAATCCCGACGGCGTGGAGATCAAGAAGGGGCCCAAGGGCAATCGCTGGAGCCCGAACAAGCCGGCTGACGGCATCCCGTTCCATCCGTACTACACGGTCAAGGACCTGGTCGGCGTCGGTTTCCTGCTGATGATCGGCGCCTTCATCATCTTCTTCGCGCCCGGCTTCGGTGGCCTGTTCCTGGAGCACGACAACTTCACCGAGGCCAACCGCCTGGTGACGCCGGAGCACATCAAGCCGGTCTGGTACTACACCCCTTACTACGCCATGTTGCGGGTGGTGCCGAACAAGCTCGGCGGCGTGCTGGTGATGTTCTCGGCCATCGCGATCCTGTTCCTGGTGCCGTGGCTGGATCGCGCCAAGGTCAAGTCGATCCGCTACCGCGGCTGGATCTCGCGGGTGATGCTGGGGATTCTTGCGGTGTGCTTCGTCTGGCTCGGCGTGATCGGTTCCGGCCCCGGCACCGAGATCATCGAGACCTACATCGGTCGCGTGCTGACCGTGCTGTATTTCGCCTTCTTCCTGACGATGCCGATATGGACCTCGCTGGATCGAACCAAGCCGGTGCCGGAGCGGGTGAGCAGCCATGACTAAGCGCCTGATCGCTGTGTTCGCCGGCGTCGTGTCGGCCTTGCTGCTGTCCGTCTCGGCCATGGCCGCCGAGGGTGCCGCCACCCTGCAGGCCGGCAACGACCTGGGCGACCGCGCCTCGCTGCAGCGCGGCGCCAAGCTGTTCATGAACTACTGTTCCGGCTGCCATTCGCTGAAGTACCTGCGCTACCAGCGCATGGCCGAGGATCTGGGCCTGAGCGAGGACGAGGTGATGCACAACCTCAACTTCACCGGCGCCAAGATCGGCGAACACATCGAGACGGCGATGCCGCACGATGCGGCGACCAAGTGGTTCGGCAAGGCGCCGCCGGACCTGAGCCTGATCGCCCGCGTGCGCGGCACCGACTGGGTCTACACCTACCTCAAGTCGTTCTATCTCGACCAGTCGCGGCCGCTGGGCTGGAACAACAAGCTGTTCGCCAACGCCTCCATGCCCAATCCACTGTGGGACCTGCAGGGCCTGCAGCAGCCGGTCTACGGCAAGGCCGAGCAGCCGGGCGTGGACAAGCCGGTGGAGCGGCTGCAACTGGCGACGCCGGGCAAGCAGAGCCCGGCCGAGTTCGACCAGACGGTGCGCGACATCAGCAATTTCCTCGAATACGCCGGCGAGCCGGCGGCGCTGAAGCGGCAGAACCTGGGCGTGTGGGTGGTGCTGTTCCTGGCGCTGCTGACCTTCCTGGCGTATCTGCTGAAGAAGGAATACTGGAAGGACGTGCATTGAGTCGCGGCCGTTTCGGCCGCGTCCCGGCTGCACCGTTGCTGAGCCGATCCCCTGTTCATCCTATTGGCTTTTGTGAGCGAGGGTTGCACACTCAGGGGCCGTGACGACCGTCCGCAATGTGCGGGCGGCGTCGATGCGGCCGGCGGATTCCGGCCGTCGGAGAGCCTTGAATGGCGGCGAGTTTGCGCATGCGAAATACCTTGACGTTGTTTTCCTCCACGGATGATGTCCTGTGCCACCGCGTCCGCCTGGTGCTCGCGGCCAAGGGCGTGACCTATGATTTCGTGGCGGTGGATCCGCAGAATCCGCCGGAAGACCTGATCGACTTGAATCCCTACCACTCGGTGCCGACCCTGGTCGAGCGCGAGCTGGTGCTGTACGCCGCCTCGGTGGTCAGCGAGTACCTGGACGAGCGCTATCCGCATCCGCCGCTGATGCCGGTCGATCCGCTTTCGCGCGCGCGCCTGCGCCTGGCGATGCTGCGCATCGAGCACGACTGGGTGCCGCAGGTGCAGGCGATCCAGCTCGGCAACAAGGCCCAGGCCGAAGCCGGGCGCAAGCGGCTGAAGGAGCTGCTGACCGCCTCGGTGCCGCTGTTCAAGGCCAGCAAGTTCTTCCTCAATCCGGAGATGAGCTTGGCCGACTGCGCGATGGCGCCGATCATCTGGCGTCTGCAGGCGCTGGACATCCCGCTGCCGAAGGACGGCAAGGCGATCGAGGATTACGGCAACCGCATCTTCCGCAATCCGGGGTTCATCCGCAGCCTGACCGATCAGGAAAAGAAACTGCGCGACCTGCCGGCATGATGCTGTCCGCCGCGCCGTCTCCATTGTCTTCCGAGCTGTACCGGCATTGCGCGCCGGCACGTAGAATGGGCGCATGAGCGACGACACTTCCCGCATGACCAGCCATCGCCCGTACCTGCTGCGGGCGCTGGTGGAATGGATCAACGACAACGGCATGACCCCGCACATCCTGGTGGATGCGGGCCTGCCCGGCGTGCAGGTGCCGCCGAGCGCGGTCAAGGACGGGCGGGTGGTGCTGAACATCGCCGAGCGCGCCGTGGTGCGTCTGCAGATCGACAACGACGGGGTCAGCTTCACCGCCCGCTTCGGCGGCGTCAGCTACCCGGTGCAGGTGCCGATGTCCGCGGTGCTGGCGGTCTATGCACGCGAAACCGGGCAGGGCATGGCGCTGCCGGACGACATCCATGGCGCCAGCGAGCCGCCGGGCGACGACACCCCGCCACCGCCGCGGCCGGGCGGTTCCGACGACGCCGGCAAGCGGCCGCGCCTGCGCGTGGTCAAGTAATTAGTCGATGCGCGGCCTCGGTGGCTGCGCTTCACCCACCCAAGCGTTGGTGTTTTCGGTATTCGCGCGCCGCGCACCGCGTTGTTCTGTCGTAGGAGCGGCTTCAGCCGCGACGGGCTTACCGATAACGCCCATCGCGGCTGAAGCCGCTTCTGCATTCGCCGTCCATTTCAGGTGGCATGCGCATCGCCCGCGCACTCAGCTTCGCTGTCGCCCGACACGACACGCCGCACGCCATCGGTATCGGTATCGGTATCGGTGCGCGGCCGTGGTGCACGGCTCAGTCGCGCTGCGCGCGGGCTTCCTGCAGGCTGCTCACGCTGGCGACCGATGGCCCGGTGAACGCGATCAGCTGATCGCCGAGCAGCACCAGGCGCCCGCTGTGGCGGTCGGTGCCATCGTAGGAATAGTCGAAGCGGAAGCTGCGCTCGAAGCCGAGCCAGCCGTTGGGCAGGCGCCGCAGGCGCAGGCCGGTGCCGTGCACGCTTTGGTCCAGCCACTGCACGTCGGCGGCCTTGCAGGCGTTGCGGCCGAGGATTTCGGCGCGTTCGGCGGCCGCACGCGAGGCGTTCCAGAACGCGAACACCGCGGCGCCGGCGATCATCAACAGGATCAGGCTGGGCATGGCGCCACTGTAGCGAGGCGCTGGTGGGTGGGCAATCGGGCTGGGATTGAGGATTCGGGAATGGGGATTTGCAAGAGCTGCGCCTCGCGCGCTGCTCGTAGATGTCTTGGAGCAAGGTGCAGCGGCTGACGGACGCCTCCGGTCCCCGCCATGGTCCTGAAGGAGCCACCTGCATGCATTGATGACGCGCGGTGTGCGTCCGCCGGACTCCCGGTGTTGAGAGGCGCCCTGGCGTTGCGATTGGACGAATACGTCTTAGCGCTGTGGCTGTGACTGCGGTTCGGTCTTGGGTGCCTGGTTGCCGGTGGGCGCGGTGGGTTGCGGCGCTGCTGGTGTCGCGCTGGGTATGGGGGATGCCGCCGCCGGCGTGTTCGGACCGGTGGGTGGTGCGGGCGGTGCCGGTGGGGCGGCGGGCGTGCCGGGGACTGTACTGGCCGCGGGCGCGGCGGGCGCCGTCATCGGCGCGGC
>NZ_AQOJ01000118.1:0-10528 GCF_000364685.1 Xanthomonas sp. SHU 166 | reverse complement strand
ACAATAAAAATGCACTCTGACCCCTGTTTTTTTGTTTTTTTGGTTAGCCCCACCTACGTTGCCTCGGGCACAACCTCTGGACGGCAGGACTGCGCTCCAGTGGTTCCGTGCAACATGATGCTGTCAATGCATTGGAGCCACGGTCAGCAGAACCGGGTTTAGCGTGAAATTTCAAAGGTATCACACACGAGAAAAGTGCACTCTAACCCGGTTTTTGTCTTCGTACCGCGTCCAATTTAAGGGCATGCTAGCCACCACTTGGCACAAATATGGAGATGAAATTTTGTGTGGTATTACCTACAGGTAGGAGCTCCGCTTTACGCCTAAGTGGAGCACTCGTGAGCAAGGACTTTAGAGCGTTAGCTTGCCTGTCCTCTAGACCTTCCTCGAACCGAATCTCTAGCGTGGTAGGCGGAACTACCTTATCCCAAAACTCTGGGCTACTGGGGTATCGCTGAATGAAGCCCCGAAATCCTTGCGACCGCAGATGTGTTTCAATTTTATCGGCAGCTTTGGCAGCTCCGGTGTCCGAGGCCAGGAAGTAGATACCAACCTTGTATCCGGAAAGTGGTCCTGAGTCCCGCCTCGTTGGGACTTGAGCGGCTGCTTCCAACTTCTGCGATTCCGCCTTGACTTCAGCTTTTAGAGCTGGAGTAACTGACGTGCTAGCTTGAACGAATGCGGACAGATCCCGTGCCAAAGATGGATCCATGATTTGGAGCAGCGCCATTGCGTTGGCCTGTTCTCGCGGCTCCTTGGATGTTATATCGCGGTAGAACAATTCCAGATACTTGCTTTGCATTGTTCGACTGAACTCGGCTTTGCGATCGTCGGCAGCGGCTCTCGCAAGGGCAAGCTGTCCGTGCGAGATCTTTGTTGCCGCTTGGTTTCCGAGGTAGGCGATAACTGCGACAGTGATGGGTATGAGAGCCTTTTCGATGCCCCAGAAGACACGCTCAAACCAGTTGGGCTTGTTCTGGGAGATCAGCTTCTCAAGCTCTTCAAGTTTGGAGAAGACTTTATCTTGTGTAACCATACCAGCTCCTACAGGGCGAAAGCGCGTTTTTGGTGAGTAACGCCTAAATTAATTCGCGCCGCGAAGCGGCGTCGGCTTGGCTACTCGTTAGGGCACACGGCTGCTTAACTACAATTTCGTGAGTTTGACCTTCTTCGAGCCGCCTTTCCTAGGGCGAAAAATCTCGATTCGGTACTGTTGAGGAAGTGGCGCCTCCGGCGATGGTAGGCGCCGTGGCTTCGGTGAGCGAGGTACCGCAAACGGTTCGCCACATGGCTCCCAAAACTCGGGCGACATGGGGAGCTGCTCGGGGTGGCGCGGCGCACGTTCAAGGCTTTGGGCGAGATCTCGTAAGAACGCCGGCGAATTGGACGCGTCATGACCCCAGCGATTCTGGACTTCCATTACGGCTTCGTCAGGTGTTATCTGGCCGCGCTGCACTCGTTCAAACAGCACTCTGAGATAATAAATCTCTCCGCCGCTTCGCCTTGAATTTGCGCGCGTTTTTTCACAGCTAAATTTTTGCTTCGCTTCATCAAACAGCGCGTTCGTGACGTAATTTGCCTGATCTCGAATTATCTGCACTCCTTGGATGAAGCTTCCGTAGTTTCCGATAGCTAGATAGAGGGCCCCGACAGTTGCACCTATTTTCGCAACTCCCTTAATGGATCCTTCTTCAACGATCAGTGTGACTGCATAGTCTGGCAAGGCTAGATACGTTTCAACGTATCCGTCCCACTCGTCGAAAAGCTCCGTTGAGAATCGCTCAAACGCCTCCTTCTCAATCACAGGAGCTTTGAAGTAGAACGACGTAGTTACGATATCTAGCATCGAGCCTCCTATCTCGGTCGCTGCGTCCTAAAACCTGTGTTAAGCCGGGCCGCAAAACGCCTCATACTTTAATGACTCGTTAGGCGGCATTACTGCGCCCCGAGAAGCGTCATTAGCAGTGGGATCAAAAGATTTTCAAATTTTTCGCATATAGAAGTTGCATTCGGTCACTTGCTTTTTCGAGATCTAGAGCGCTGCTTCTTCTGTGGTGAGACAAGACAACTTGGGCACTGTTAGAACTCCTTTCGCGCCCAGCAATTTAGCTAAGCTGCGCGCGCCACGAAGCGGTGTCGGATTGAGCGACGTGTTAGAGCGCGAACCGGGATAGCGGCTTTTCTTCAGCAGAATCGGGGCCAAAGCGCATTTTCAAATAAACGGACACGAAGTAAACACAGTTCAATTTCGACGATTTTACTAAAATTATTTTTTATATTAGCCTAGTGGCTTAGAGGTCAAGGTTTATGCCGGCGGTAGTGATTATTGGTGCTTGGACTACGGTAGCTACCACCCTTATGCGAAGAGCCGTAGCCCGAAGTGTAGTGACCGCCGTGACTCGTCGTGTGGTGTGAACCCGCCGCGCGCACACGTGCATCCGCAGATGCAGCAGCCAGGCACAAAGCAAATCCGGCTAGCGCCGCGATGATCGAGACTTTGGTAAACATCGATTTCCCCTGAGAAGATTTGGCGTCCTAGCGTTCCCATTACAGATGGACGTTTTGCGCCGCGTATCCCCATGCGCAACCGTCCAATCAGGTCCGGTGGAAGTCCGTCCTCCCCCACAGACAACCCTGTTCTAGCACAGCGTCACACTTTTTGGGGAGACAAATGTAAGCCGTCAGTCGGGGACATTCCGAGGTGAATGCGCGTCCCGCTAGGCAAGGGCGCGTCTTGATGTGGACCCGATTAAATCAGGGCACATCCACTGCATTGTTTCTCTGGGTCAGTTCCGCCACGTCGCCCTCGGTGACGACACGCACCCGTCCTCCCTTGGCGCTCTTTCCACCCGGCACCACCAACCGCACCTGTGCCGTCTTCGGCTCCAAATCCCGCGGCGCCTCCAACGCAGGAAACGCCGCCCGCGCCACTTCCCGACCCCGCGCATCCTCCAACACCACAAACCCAGCCGGCGCATCCACATGCCCCAGGCTATGCACGGTCACCTCGATGGCATCCGCAGTCACCCGCACATCCCCCCGCCCAATCCCCAGATCCGGCCGTAGCTCGACCGGCACCGCGGCCGGTGCGACCAGCTCGAACTCCATCACCACCGTCTGCCCTGCCGGGAATTCCACATCCACCGCCCCGCTCTTCTCGAACGCGAACTCGCGCGTGGTGGCCTTGCCATCGATCTTCCCATCGCCGTCGCGATCCACGCCCGCGCGCATCTGCCACTGTCCGGCCGCAATGTTCCACCCGGTCATCTGCGCCCGCTGCGTCTTGCCGCTGGTGTTGTAGCCGATGACGGTGAAGCGATCCTGCCGCGGCTTCGGCAGCAGCAGCGCTACCTGCACCGCGCCTTCGGGATCGGCGAAGCGCCAGCTGACGGTGTGGCCGGGGTAGGTCTGGTTGCGCTTGAGGGCGACGCCGCCGAGGCGGGCGCGCTGCAGGTTCACGGTGGGCGATTCGACGCGGTCGCTCCACCAGTGGCCTTCGGTGTTCATGTAGAAGCTCTGCAGCTTGTCGCGGGTCTCGGCGCGGTACAGGGTTTCCAGCCAGCGCGGATCGCCGCTCTGTTCCCAGGCGACGTGGTGGGCGAAGTCGGGGGAGTCGCCGGGGTCGGCGTCGGCCGCCGCCTTGGCCAGGTTGGCGCCCCAGCTGTCGCGCTTGCCGAGCACGTCGAGGAAGTTCTCGTTGAGCAGGGACAGGCCGCCGGGGCCGGCCTTGGCCACGCGGTAGTCGATGGGCTGGAGGTAGCGCGCATCGCCGGTCCAGCGGTACGCGGCCCAGAAGGTGTGCAGGGTGTCGGGGCCGCCGCTGCCGTCGAACAGGCTGCCGCCGCGGGTCTTGCCGGTGGCCCAGTTGATCTCGTTGGGCAGCGCCCACTGGCCCTTGGCGTCGGTGTAGGCGTGGGCCAGATAGCCGTCGGCCAGGCCGGTGACGATGCGGCGGCTGTTGGGGTCGGCGTTGTAGCCGCCCAGCAGGAGCGCCGGGTGCAGGATCGGGAACGAGTAGGGCTTCTGCCACTGCCAGTTCGGTTCGCGGTAGACCTTGCGCCCGCCGAACCAGTTGCTGGCGAACAGCAGGTGGCCCTGCGGGTTGACCTGGATGATGTTGTCGAACGCCTTCACCGTGCGCATCAGCCGCTCCACCGTCAGCGGGTCGCCCCAGTTGAGGTAGAGCATTTCGCTGTTGATGTTGATGCCGTCCTCGTAGGAATGCAGTTCGTCGGTCTCGATGGTGGAGAGGCCGTCGGTGAACATGCCGTTGCGGTAGTTGGCGTCCGACAGGGCGGTGAGCGAGGCGTTGAGTTTGTCCGGATCCACGCCCATCAGGGCGACGCCGGGCCATTGCTGGGTGAGGTCGGAATCGTCGGAGATGCCGCCGCCGAAGTCGCCGTAGTCGACCTGACGCTCGTCGATCCACCAGTTGATGTAGCGGCGCGTGGCCTTGAGGTCTTCCAGCTGCCAGAACGCCCAGCCCGGCACGCCCTTGGGCGGCTGCGGCAACTGCACCGGCAGCGGACCCTGGTTGCCGTAGCTGATGTCGGCCCAGTACTGGCGGCCCAGCGCGTTGTCCGGGTCCACCCGCAGCAGGTCGTGGATGTCCGCATCCAGGCGCGCGTACAGGCGCTGGCGCTTGGAGGTGGTGTGTTCCTCGACCAGGAAGCCCCAGTTGTCCTTGACCTGGTTGAAACGGTCGGCGATGTGCTCGATCTTGGCCTGCTCGCGCGGCTTGAACAGCAGGCGGATCTGCGCACCGTCCAGCGCGCGCGCGTCGAAGCCGGGCGCGGCCGAGGCGATGCTGAGCATCAGGCTGTCGTCGGTCAGGATGCGGTCGCGCAGGTCCAGCCACAGCGTGCGCGCCTGTCCGGGCGCGACCGAGACCGACACGTCGAGCATGTCGCGGCCGGGCCAGATCGGATCCTTGACGCGGATGTTGAGCGGGATCAGGCCGTTGTGCGTGGCAGGCAGCTGCAGCGCCGGCAGGTCGATGGCGATGCCGTCCAGGCCATCGTGCATGTTCTCCCAGCCATAGGACCAACTGCGCATCAGCGGCTGCGCGGCCGGTGCGTCGCCGAGGTTGGACGGAATGAGCACATGCACGATGGGCAGCGGCGGCACCGCGGTCTTTTCGTCTGCACGCTTGCGCGACGGCGCCTTGGTCGGCAGCGCGACCACGGTGCTGCGCTCGTCCGGCGGGTAGCGCCCGGCGATGTAGGCACGCAGCGCGGCGAGGTTGGCGTAGTCCGGGGCGATGTCGCTGCGCACGGTGTAGCGCAGCGTGGCGCTGGGGTTGGCCGGCTCGGCGCCGGCGCCGACGTCGTAGGCCCAGATCTCCTGGATCGGGGTTTCCTGGGCGACGTTGGTGAAACGCAGGTGGCCACCGCGGCGGCGCTCGAACTGGTCGACGCTGCGCACGGTGCCCTGGGCGCGCGAGAACAGCGGCGCAGGCGTGCCGCCAGCGGCAGCATAGGTGGCCTGGCCGTAGGCGGCGCCGCGCAGTTCGATGCGGTTGAACGGTTCGTTGGGCAGGGCCAGGTCCAGCGCCTTGCCGCCTTCGACGTAGACGTTCCAGTCGGGCAACTGGAAGTAGTCGTTACGGCCGGGCAGGCGCGAGCGGTTGTACACGCCGGGCCAGGTGGTCTCGGCGATGCCGTCGGTCGCCTTCCACATCCACTCCTTGAGGTCCTTGGCGTCGGCGAACTCGACCTTGCGGATGCGCGTGGACGGGGCATCCAGCGCCGGCGGGGCGCGGCCGTGGTCCCAGCCGAAGCGGTGCAGCCAGGCGTTGCGCGCGGCGTTGTCGGGCACGGTCTCGGCGCTGCGCGGTTCCTGCTGCCGGGCCAGCGCGGCGACGCCCGCGGCGTCGAGCATGCGGTCGTAGACGCGGATCTCGTCGAAGTCGCTGCCGCGCAGGAAGTTGTAGCGGCTCTGCACCTGGTGCGGGGCGAGTACGCGTGCGGCCAGGCCGAGCTGGTCGAGCGCGGCGTCGAAGTCGAGCGAGCCGCCGTCGGCGCAGGCCTGGGTGCAGTCCACGCGTGCGGCTTCCTTGCCGTCCACGTACAGGCGCACGCCGCGGGTCTCGTCCCAGGCGAAAGCCAGATGAGTCCAGGCGCTGGGCGCTGGGAATTTGTCCAGCTTGAAGGAGACGCGGGTGCGCGCCAGGTTGGCGTCGGTCACGAAGGCATCGAAGCCGTGGCCGTTCCAGTCGATGCGCAGCCAGGCCATGTCCCAGCTGGTGTGGTCGGCGTAGCCGACGCGGAAGATCACGAACGGCGCTTCGCCCACCGGGTAGCGCGAGCGCCAGAAGAACGACAGCGTGCCGCGCTGGGTGTAGAGGTTGCCGGGAGCGTTCCAGGACAGCACACCGTCGTCGGCCCATTCGATGGCCTGGCCGGAGACGCCGGTGGGCACCAGGGCGATCTTGTCGCGGAAGTTGGGTTGGGGGTCGCCATGGGCGACGTCGGCGTCCAGGCCTTTGTCGGCGGAGACGCGGAACAGCAGTTCGGGGGTGGCGGCTGCGGCGATCGCTGGCAACGCGAGGGCACAGAGCAGGGCGAGGCGGTGTGAGATGCGACCTGGGCTCTGCGATTTGGAGGCGTATGCAGTAGAGCCTTGCTTTGCCGAAGTGGGTAGGAACCGCGCGTCGCGGCTGACGCCGCTCCCACATGTGCGTTGCTGCACTGTGGGAGCGGCGTCAGCTGCGACGCGCGATGCCGGCACATCCTGTGGCAATCGCGACGAGCCGATGGACGCAAGCAGGTGCACCGCCTTCGCCTTCAGGCGACGCCACACCCCAGGACCGATCACCGACACACCACCGCCGGCGCCCACCGCGCTGCCGCACATTGCCTGTTTCATCTCGCTCCTTTGCGATCGGCGCGCACCGTGGCGGCGCGCGTCGATCTCCCTCCCCGGCCCGCAAGTATGCGGGCAGCGGGGCGTTGCCGATGCCGCAGCGCGGCACCGGCGAACGCAGTCTTCAGAACTTGTAACGCACTCCGATCGCGTACTGGCGGCCGGTCTCGCTGTAGGTCAGCGGCAGCTGCGCGCCGGTGGCGCTGGTCTGCACCCACTCGTAGTACGGCACGTTGGTCAGGTTCGACCCTTCCAGGCTGATGTCGATCTTCTCGTCGATCTTGTAGGTCAGCTTGGCGTCCACGACATTGGTGCCGCGCATGCCGTGCATGTCGAAGCCGGTTTCCGTGGCCGGCACCTGGGTCAGGTAGCCGTCGCGGTGGGTCAGCGACACGCGACCGCTGAAGCGCTCGCCTTCGTAGAACAGCGTGGCGTTGTACGAGTTCTTCGACAGGCCGGTGAGATCGGTGTTGAACGACAGCGCGCCGGTGCCGGTGACGTACTGGATCTTCGACTGCACGTAGGTGTAGTTCAGCTGGGTACCGAAGTTGGCCCACTTGCCCGGCAGGAAGCTGAAGGGCTGGATGTAGTTGAACTCGGCGCCCTTCAGCTTGCCGCCCGGGGTGTTGAGCGGCACGCTGAAGACGAAGTCGTCGGTGGCCGCCGCGCCGGTGCCGTCGAGCAGGCTGACCGGCAGGCCGCTGCTGGAGTACGGGGCGATGGTGCGCGCGGTCTGCACGAAGCTGTCGATGTCCTTGTAGAACAGCGCCAGGCCGAGCATCGCGCCTTCCTGCAGGTACCACTCGAAGCCGAGGTCGGCGGTCTTGGCGCGGATCGGATCCAGGTTCGGATTGCCGCCGCTGACCGTGCGCGCGCCGCCGGCGACGGCGACCGTCACGCCCGGGGTCAGGCTGCCCAGGCCCGGCCGCGTCATCACCTTGGCGGCGCCGAAGCGGATCAGGAAGTCCGGGGTGATCTCGGCGACCAGGTTCAGCGACGGCAGGGTGTCGTGGTAGTCGCGCTCGACCGTGGTGTTGATCAGGTTCGAGCCGACCAGGGCGTAGCCGGTGGACGACTGGTTGGTCTTCACGTAGCGCACGCCGATGTTGCCGGAGAACGGGATCGCGCCGATGTCGAAGGCGAAGTCGCCCATCAACCAGGCGCCGCGGTCCTTCTCTTCCACGCTGCGGGTGTTGACCGCGCGCTCGGTCAGCGTCCAGGTGCCGGTGCCGCTGTAGATGCCCAGCGCATCGGCGATGCCGTTGAGGTCGGGCACCGCCCAGTTCGACGGCGTGCCCTCGATGCCCTTGAGCCCGGCCAGCGTCACCAAGTTGACCGGCACGATGCGGTTGCCGGTGGCGAAGGTCGGCACGCTGGTCTCGGACGCGCGGCGGAACTCCTTGGTGTCGAAGCCGTAGTTCTTGGCCAGCACGCCGCCCTTGAGGGTGAAGTTGGTGCCCAGGTTCCACTCGAAGTTCAGTGAGCCGGTGTCGAAGCTGTTGTTGGCCGACTGCGGACGCATGCGCACTTCGGCCAGGGTCCAGCCATTGGCGGCGGTCGGGTCGATGCCGTAGTTGAACACCGGCGAGGTGTAGCTGTTGCGGTAGTCGTAGCTGTAACCGGCGACGTTGTTCTTGTCCATGATCACCGTGGTCTGGATCGGGTTCCGGTGCTTGGAACTGGAAGTGCCGATCTCGCCGGTGATCTTGAAGGTGTCGCTGAAGCGGTGCTCGCCGTTGAGGGTGAGCTGCTTGAAGACCGTGTTCCACTCGTCGTGGCGGTTCTCCGAGCGGATGTCGGTGTTGTCGAAGCGACCGTACAGCAGCGCACCGGAGGCCGGGTCGACGTAGCCGTCGCGCACGATCATGTCCGGCTTGCCGTTCTGCGAGCGGCCGCGGCTGAAGCTGATCGCCTCGATGTAGTGCTCGTCGCGCTTGGCATCGATCTTCGAGTACAGGCCGTCCAGCGAGAACTCGGTGCTGTCGTTGGGCTTCCACTGCAGCGAGCCGGTCACGCCCAGGCGGTTCTGCTCGTGCTCCATCTGCGTGTAGCGCGGGATGCGCGGGCTGAACACGTTGGCGCTGTTGGCGGCGGCGAACGGCGAGGTGGGTCTGTAGCCGTTGTTGCTCGGGCCGTTGGCCCAGCGCGTGGTGCCGCTGCCTTCCTCGAGCACCTGGCGCTCGGAATAGGCCACCGACATCAGCGCACCGAAGGTGCCGTCGGCCCAGGTGTTGGCGACCAGCGCGGCGATGCGCGGATCGGCCTTCTGCGACATGCCGTTGTAGGTGGCCTGGCCGTTGGCGGCGAAGGTGAAGCCGTCGTAGTCGAACGGCCGCGCGGTGCGCAGGTCGACCGTGGCGCCCAGCGAGCCTTCCTCGACGTCGGCCGAGGCGGTCTTGCGCACCACCATCTGGGTGAACAGGTCCGAGGCGAACACGTTGAAGTCGAAGCCGCGGCCGCGGTTGGTGCCGCCGCTCTGGTCGCTGGCGCCGACCGTGGTCAGCGCTTCCATGCCGTTGATGCGCACGCGGGTGAAGTCCGGGCCGAGGCCGCGCACGGAGATGTTGCGGCCTTCGCCGGCGTCGCGGGTGATGACCACGCCGGGGATGCGCTGCAGCGATTCGGCCAAGTTGGTGTCCGGGAACTTGCCCACGTCCTCGGCGACGATGGCGTCGACCATGCCCTTTTCGGCGCGCTTGATGTCCAGCGCCTTCTCCACGCTGGCGCGGTAACCGGTGACGACGACGGTGTCGAGCTCGGTGGTGGCATCGGCCGAGGCCGCGGCGGGCGGCGCGGACGCCGGCGCTTCCTGCGCCTGCAGGGCACCGGCCTGCAGGGCCAGGCCGATCGACAGCGCGAGCAAGGTAACCGGTGTCTTCCGGCGTTCGGTACGTAATTGCATGTCCTCCCCTCCCAAGGGTTACATGACGGCGTGGAACTGCGGGCGTTGTCGCGAATGACACCGCTGGTCAAAACCAACGTTAACAGTTGCGAAACATCCCGGCATCTTGCAGCGCAACAGAGTGCCCGGCGACCCAAGGGTCTTTGCAGTCAATGAGATAGCGCAGGATCGCGACGTCGGCCAGTGCCGAAGCGCCTGCTGCCGCACAAAAATGACACCGCTGGTCACTTTTTCTGGTCGGCGTTTGCATTTCGCGGCATGCTTGGCGTCCCTTCGGCTGCCGGACCCGCTTGCCATGACCGTTTCCCGCATCGTCTGCTTCGGCGAACTGTTGCTGCGCCTGGGCGCGCCCGGCCACGAACGGCTGCTGCAGACGCCGCGGCTGCAGGTGCAGGTGGGCGGTGCCGAGGCCAACGTGGGCGTGGCGCTGGCGCATTTCGGCCACGCCGTCTCGGTGGTCAGCGTGCTGCCGGACAACCCGCTGGGCCAGGCCGCGGCCGGCGAACTGCGCCGGCATGGCGTGGACACCAGCGGGGTGCGCTTCGTGCCCGGGCGCATGGGCCTGTACTTCCTCAGCACCGGCGCCGGGCACCGCCCCAGCGAGGTCACCTACGATCGCGCCGGCTCGGCCTTCGCGCTGGACGCGGGCGACCGGCACGACTGGCCGGCACTGCTGCACGGCGCGCAGTGGCTGCACCTGTCCGGAGTGACCCCGGCGCTGGGCGAACGCGGCGCGGCGGCGGCGCTGGCGGCCGCGCAGGC
>NZ_AQOJ01000117.1:0-6888 GCF_000364685.1 Xanthomonas sp. SHU 166 | reverse complement strand
GGTGCGCCTGCTGGCGCTGGGCCGACGTCCGCAGGCGGCGATGGCGCGGCAACTGCAGACCGATGCACAGCGCCTGCGCGCACTGGCGCGCGCCCTGGAGACGGTCAGCCCGCTGGCGACCGTGGCGCGCGGCTACAGCATCCTGACCCGCGTCGACGACGGCAGCGTGGTGCGCTCGGCCGCCCAGGTGGCGCCCGGCGATCGGCTGCGCGCACGCCTGGCCGACGGCGAACTGCAACTGCGTGCCGAGCGCGAAGAGTGACCCGTCCACCCGCATCGCCTCGCCGCCCATGACCGACAGCATTCACGAAGGAAGGATCAAGGCGATCCTGCACGGCATGCGCCGCGCCGAACGGCGTCGGGCCGAGCGGCGCGCCGACAGCAGCGACCTGCTGTCGCTGATCGACGGCGCCGCCTATGGCGCACCGGAGGATGCGCAACGCGCACTCGCCTGGCTGGCGCTTGACGGCACCCTGGAGCATCTGAACCACGCCGACCTGCACAATGTCGGCGACACCATCTGCGTGGCCTGGAACGGCTGCGGCAGCGATCTGGCGACGCTGGCGCAATGGCTGCGGGAGGTGCGCCTGGCCGATGGCCGCAACGCCCTGCAGGCGCTGCGCGACGGCGACAGCGCAGACCTGCTGGCCGCGGCCCTGACGGCATTTCCCGGCTGACGCCGAGCGGTTGCAGCGTCCATCACACACGGTGACCCGCGACGCGCCACCCCGGCATGCACGATGCGCTGCCAGACAGCCGGCGCCAATGCGCATTTTCCAGTGCAACCGCCACCGCCGACAGAAGCAGCCGGCCACAGCGAACTGCAAGTCACTGCCCCACGCTGCCGTACAGCGCGCGGCAAAGCCCCAGCGATGGCCCGATCTTCAGCGCCTGTCGCCCATACGGCACCGGTTTGCCCGCAAAGACGCGCCGGCAGCGCCCACTCAGTCCAGCGGCGCGACCACCAGCAGCGGGTCGAGGTCGTACCCCATCGCCACCGCCTTGGCCTTGATACCCTCGAACACGCTGCGCTGCATGCGCGGTGAGCGCGACAGCACCCACAGGTACTTGCGTCCGGGTTCGCCGATCAGCGCCCATTGATAATCCGGGTCGAGCGCGATCACCCAGTAGTCGGCCCACACCATCGGCAGCCAGGCCAGCCAATCCGGCGCGAAGCGCACCTGCAGCCGCCCGGGATGGCCCTCCACCCGCCGGGCCACACCGTCGGCCGCCAGCGTGTCGCCGCTGGCGGTGCGGCAGGCGTTGCGCACGCCGACCTGACCGTCGTCGCGCAGCACATAGGCCGCGGTGACGTCGCCGACGCATTTCTTCTGGAAGGAAACCGGCAGATGCGCGATCTCGTGCCATTGCCCGGCATAACGGCCGAGATCGAACGCGGCGACCGAGCTCACCGGCTGCGTGGCGCGCAGCGGCGGTGCGAGGCACAACAGGCACGCCAGCAACAGCAGCGCGATCGGCGAAAGGCGCATGCGCAGGTTCCGATGGACGGGAAGCAGCAGCTTATGCAGGAGCGGCGCAGCGATGTAAAGCGCGGCGCAAGGCGCCGGCCGTCATGGCGCGGCGGTCAGTTGCTCAGATCGGCCATGGAGTGCTGGTCCGGATGGCTGGCGCACTGCACCGGCTCGCGCAGCACCACGCGCTCGACCACCCCGTCGCGCCGCTGCAGGTAGGTATTGACCATCACGCACTCGGAACCGACCTGCTCGATGTAGGGCGCATCGGCACCGAGACCGCCCTGCTCGCCCGCATGCTCGGTCCGGTCGGAAGGGGCTGCCACGGCGTTGCCGGCCATGGCCAACAGCAGGGCCACGCCCCCATATCTCCGTCCGAATCCGCTGGTCATTGGCAGGTTCCCCCGATTGCCCGTGCCTATGATTACGACAGCCAGCGCCGTTGATTGAGCGGAAGATCCCGAAAAACCGTGAACTGGGTGCAGTTGTCTACGAACGTTGACACGCCTTCTTCACACCTGATCAGGGCAGAGGACAGTCGCAACAGGCCTCGCGCATGCGGAAATCTGCATAGCGCGGGAGATCGGCCCGGACGCCGAATGACGACGCCGTACGCCACCTTCGACGACGGCGACCAAGGCAGCGCAACACACCGCCAAGGCATGCAGATGCCGCAAACCCTCGCGGCAAAAGAAAAGGGCCTGCATTGCTGCAAGCCCTGAAAGAATGGTGGCCGAGGACGGAATCGAACCGCCGACACGGGGATTTTCAATCCCCTGCTCTACCAACTGAGCTACTCGGCCACTGCGCAACGCGGCAGGACCGGTGCGAGGACGCGCATCATAGCGAGGTGATCGGGATTGGGCAAGCGCAATGTTGCAGAATTTTCCTACCGATCGCCGCGGCCTGCGCCGACTGCGTCCGATCCGAGGGCACGCGATGCTGGATACGTCCTCGGCATCCGGCCGGCGCAGGGCAGGGACGCCTTGGTGATGGCCGCCGGCCGGATCGCCGAGGACACGGACCGGACGCCCGGCCAGCCGCGGTCATTCCGCCATACCTGAACGTCCGCAGGGACGTGTGGGTCAGCCTGGATGATCTGGCAGGTTGCTGCGCCAAGGGCGATCGGAGGAGCAGCAACGGAGGTGGACGGCATAACCGAACGGGGTAAAGGCCGGCCGCATGCCGGATGAGGGCTGCCGGCAGATGGCACGACGCGGACGACGCCATCGCGCAGCTAGGTTGGGCGGGCCTGCCATTCCAGTGGCGGAAGCGCTCGACACCAAGCGAAGGCGCCAGTAGAGCGTGTCCGCTGTCCGCCTTGCGTCACGTCACGTCGCGCGCGCGACCGCCGGCATGCCGCCAGCTTTCCGTAGCCCGCGCAGTCCGGGGGAGGCTCCGCCATCGCTGCGCCACCACGGCAGACAGGGGTGTGGTGTAGTCTTCGCCGGTCTTCCTTTCCGTGGATTCCGCCCATGCGTCACCCGCTCCGCCTCGGCTTGCTCGTGTTGTGCACCGCGTTGCTCGGCGCCTGCAGCGACGGCATCGTGCGGCGTGTGTCGGACCCGGCCGCCAGCGTGCAGCAACTGACGGTCAACATGGACGGCAGCTGGAAGGTGGACCTGCGCCTGCAGAACTACAGCAGCATCCCGATGCGCTACGACACCCTGCGCCTGGACCTGGGGGTGGGCGGCGAAGCGGCCGGCAGCCTGCAGGCCGCACCCGGCATTTCGATCGGCCCGGAGACGGCGGACGTGGTGAGCGTCGCGCTGAAGCCCAGCTCGAGCGCGCGCATGGCCGTCGCCGACGCCCTGGCCGGCCGCCGCAGCCTGGAGTACACCCTGAAGGGCAGCATCGCCGCGACACCCGAAGACAAGAAGCCGCGTAGCTTCGAGATCGACACCCGCAACATGCTCTCGCCCGCGCCCGGCCTGGACGGCGTGCTGCGTTGACCCGGCGGTGGCGCTGAGGCGCCACCGGCCCCGCTCTCTCTCTCTACGAACGCGACGTCCCGGTTTCCTGGGCGCGGAACGCGCCTGCGCGTCGACCTGCGCTTCACCGGACACAGGCGCTGCCTCGACCTGCCGCGCGGCACGCTAACGCACTGCGCCCTCGGCGCAGGCCTGTCCCGCGCGTTTTTCCTGAGACACACCTCCTCCAGCGGGCCGCGTTCAGCCGGCGTTACCGCAAAATTAATACATAAATGTATTATTTATACATGTACAAATCATCGAACCGCGCATGAGCCGCTTCGCCGCCACCGAGCAGCGCCTGGACGTGACCGCCCGCAAGCATCCGCACTTCCCGCGGCAAGCCGCGCTGGTCCTGCGGTTGATCAAGCTCCTGCACAAGCTCAGCCTGGACCAGAGCAACGAGGTGTTGCGGCCCTATGGCCTGAGCTACGCCGAATACAACGTGCTGATGATGATCGACGCCAGCCCCGACGGAACCTTGAACCCGTCCCAGCTGAGCGACGCGGCGGGGGAAAAGTCGGCCAACATCACCCGTCTGACCAGTCAGCTGGTCGACAAGGGCCTGATCCAGCGCATGCCCAGTGCCGATGATCGGCGCATGCTGCTGCTTCGGCTGACCGAGGCCGGCGAGCGCCTGATCGAGGCGTTGATCCCCGACCTCTCCGCCCAGCTCGACACGTATGTGCAGCATCTGGATCCGGCGGCGCTGGCGCAGTTGCAGGCGCTGCTGAAGACCCTGCTGCGCGGGGTCGAGGACGCCGCATGAGCGCGCAACACCCCAACGCCGCCGCTGCCGAGGCAGCGCCAGGCCTGCGCACCCTGCTGGCCGACGCCCTGCGCGGCGAAGGCGAGGCCTGGCTGTTCGTGCTGCGCACGCTGCTGTCGATCTATCTGGCCGGCTGGATCGCCCTGCGTCTGGACCTGGCCTCGCCGATGACCGCGATGATCACCGTGGTGGTGGTGATGCACCGGCAGACCGGCATGGTCTTCGCCAAGGGCTTCTACCGGGTGCTGGGCACGCTGATCGGCAGCGTCGCGGCGCTGACGATGGTGGCGTTGTTCCCGCAGGAGCCGGTGCTGTTCGTGCTGGCGCTGTCGCTGTGGATCGGCGCCTGCACCGGCGGCGCGCTGCTGTACCGCAACTTCAAGGCCTATGCCTTCGTGCTGTCCGGCTACACGGTGGCGCTGATCGCGCTGCCGGCGGTGAACCAGCCGCAGAACGTGTTCAACCTGGTGGTGGCGCGGGTGACCGAGGTGGTGCTGGGCCTGCTGGTGACCGGCATCGTCAGCGACGTGGTGTTTCCCAGCCGGCTGCGCCAGACCCTGCGCGACACAGTGCGCCGCGCGTCCGACGGCTTCCTGGACTTCGTCCGCGACGCCACCGGCGGGCAGTTGCCTCGCGAGGCGATGGAGCAGGCGCACCTGCGCTTCGTGCGCGACGCGGTGACCATCGAGGACCTGCGCAGTTCGGTGGTGTTCGAGGATCCGGAGGCACGGGTGCGCAGCGGCCGCCTGCGCCTGCTCAACCAGCGCTTCATGGCGGTGTCGACCAGCTTCCAGGCGCTGCACCACTACATCAACCGGCTGCTGCGCAGCGGCGATGCGGAGGTGGCCGAGGCGCTGATCGGCCTGTATCGGCCGCTGAAGGCCGCGCTGAGCGACCGCGGCGGACGCGAGGGCGCAGCCGCGACCGCGCGCAAGCTGGCGGCGTGCCGCGATGCGCTGGCAACGCGTGCCGCCGAAGCGCGTGCGACCCTGCCGGCGGCACGGCACGAGGGATTCGACACCGGCGTGTCGCTGCTGCAGCGGTTCTTCGCCGACCTGCACGACTACGTGGCCACCGAGGCGACCCTGGTCGCGCCGCAGCAGTGGCGCACGCCGCAGGACCGCGGCGACACCGCGGTGTTCGTGCGCGGCAACGACTACGCCGCGGCCGCACTGACCGCGCTGCGCAGCGCGCTGCTGGTGGCGACGATGTGCTGGCTGTGGATCCAGGCCGGCTGGATCAGCGGTGCCACCGCGGTGTTCCAAGCGGTGGCGCTGAGCGCGATCCTGTCGTCCAGCGCCAACGCGCCCGCTGCCGCGCGCTCGCTGTTCAAGGGGTTCGTGTTCGGCATCGTGCTCGGCGTGATCTGCCAGTTGCTGGTGCTGCCGCAGATGGACGGCTATGTGCTGTTCGTCGCCGGCACCCTGCCGTTCCTGCTGGTGACCCTGTACCTGGCCTCGAAACCGGCGCTGTACGGCTTCGCCACCGGCGCCAACCTGGCCTTCGTTTCGATCCTGGCGGTCCAGCCGACGCCAAGCTTCAACGCCGCGGCCACCTTCAACAGCGTGGTGCCGCTGCTGCTGGGGACGCTGGCGGTGAGCGCGACGTTCGTATTCGTGCCGCCGGTGATCGGCACCCGCTGGCAGCGCCGGCGCCTGCTGGAGCGGCTGCGGCGGCAGACCACGCTGGCCGCGCGTGCGCCGCTGCCGGGGCTGGCGCTGCAACTGGAGAGCGTCAACCGCGACCTGTTCCAGCAGATCGTCGCGCACACCCCGCCGGGCAGCGACGAACTGCGCGACCTGCTCGGCTGGGCGCTGTCGGTGCACGAAACCGGGCGCACCCTGGTCGAACTGCGCCGCGATGCGGCCGAAGGCACGCTGCCGCCGGCCCTGGCCACCGCGGTGGAGGCCGCCGTGCAGGCGCTGGCCGACCTGTATCTCGATCCCAGCCCGCAACGGCACCGACACGCCTTGCAGCGGGTGGAGGCAGCGCTGGCCGCCAGCCAGGTGGAAGGCGCGGTACCGCTGCGCTGGAAGCCCACCCGCGAACACTTGTTGCTGCTGCGCGGCGCGCTGCTCGACGCCGATTCCGTTCTCGCCGCGCTGGCCGATACGCCTGCGCCGACCACCGCCACCCCAGGAGCCGACGATGCTGCTGCCCGCTGAACTCTCGATCGCCGGCGTGTACGTGCCCGGCCTGCTGGTGCTGGGCGTGGCCCTGCTGCTGGTGGCCTGGGCGCTGGACGCGGTCGCCGGCCGCGCCGGCCTGTACCGCTACGCCTGGCATCCCTCCCTGTTCCGTCTGGCCGTCTACGTCGGTGCCTTCGCCGCGCTCGGCCTGCTCCTTCTTCCGTGAGTCCCGCCATGAAGACCCCTGCCCTGATCCGTTTCGCCCTGACCGCCATCGTGGTGCTGGTCTCCGCCCTGCTGGCGCATGCGCTGTGGCGCCATTACATGCTCTCGCCCTGGACCCGCGACGGCCGCGTGCGCGCGGAAGTGGTGCGGATCGCGCCGGACGTGTCAGGCCTGGTCGATGCGGTCGCCGTGCGCGACAACCAGCACGTCAAGCGCGGCGACCTGCTGTTCAGCGTGGACCGCAAGCGCTACGAGCTGGCCGTGGAAAAGGCCCGCGCCAACCTTGCGGTCGCGCAGGCGCAGGCGCGTGCGGCCGGCGCCAG
>NZ_AQOJ01000116.1:0-2553 GCF_000364685.1 Xanthomonas sp. SHU 166 | reverse complement strand
GATCGGCGCAGCGGTCGGCGTGGTGGCCGGTGCGGCGGCGGGCAAGGGCGTGGCCGAGCGCATCGATCCCACCGGCGAGGACGCCTATTGGCGCGAGGAATACCGCAACCGCGACTACGCCAAGGCCGATTACGACTACGACCGCGACTACGCCGCGGCCTATGGGCTCGGCCTGCAGGCGCGCGAGCAGTATCCCTCGCGCACCTGGGACGAACACGAGCGCGAACTGTCCCACGACTGGGGCACGCGCCGCGGCGACTCGCGCCTGGAGTGGGACGAGGCGCGGCTGGCCGCGCGCGATTCCTGGGAGCGCGCCGACGCCACCTACCGCACCTACGAGGACAGCGACCGCTACTACGCCGATCGCTTCGACACCGTGGACTACCGCGAGACCGACAGCAGCTACGACGACTACCGCCCGGCCTACCGCTACGGCGTGCAGGCGCGCAGCCGCTACCGCGACCGCGTCTGGGACGACCGCCTGGACACGGACCTGGAAAGCGGATGGGAGCGCGCCAAGGATCGCTCGCGGCTGAGCTGGGCACAGGCCAAGGCAGCGGTGCGCGAGGCCTTCGATTCCGATCGCTACGATCGCCCCGGCCGCGGCAACCCGCCCGATCCGCGGGTTTGATTCGACGTTCGTTGCGTTGAATGGCACTCGGTCGAGTTGCCACCGGGCACTCGACCGAATCGCACCCTGATACGACACAGCGGCCGCTCGCCCAGGGCCGCTGTGTCGTATGCGGAGTGTACGCAAGCAACCATGTGGGAGGGACTTCAATCCCGACGCGCAGACCCTTCCGTATCGACATCAACGCGATCGACCCGGATGCAGCTGCATGGCAGTGGCGCGCGGGATGCCGCTGGGAATAGGCTGCATCGCCACAGGGTGACATGGCAGCTCGCGGCTGAAGCCGCGCCTGCAGCTTGGCCCCTAAGGCCCGTCCGACGACGGCGAACGAGCTGGAGATTGTTGAACCGTCGGTTGCAACGAATCGTCCACCTGCGCCTCTTCCTCTGCCCGCGCCTCTGCCTCGGCCTGTGCCTCCGCCTCCGCATCTTCCTTCAAGGCGGCATCCCACCAGGCCGGCGCCGCCAGCGGTTCTTCTCCATAGCCGTTCATGCAACCTGTTCGTTGCTGCTCCAGGCGCTTGTAGTCCAGGGTGAGACGCTGCACGTCCTGTTGCTCTGGCCACTCGGTGTAGGCGAAGTAGCCCTCGTACTGGTTGCCATTGATGCAGGCGATATACGAATCCGCCCGCAGCCCGGCTGCCTGAAAGACCAACACCCGCGCTTCGCCGTTGCGATCCAGGCGGCCATGGAAGACCGTCCATTTGCCCGACGCGCAACTCGCGCCGGAGATCCCCATGTAGCTCAGACACGGAATCGACCACACGTCCTGCTGGACGCGGATCCTCGCGCCCGAGAGTGGCCGATCGGGTCCCGCCACGACACGGATCGTGATGAACCGCGGCATGATCCAGGGGCCGGCGTGCTCCGCCAGCAGGTAGAACAGCAGGATGGCGCCCACCAGCGCCACGCATGCGAGTTTGACCAAACGCTTCACGCGATGTTCCTCCGAGGGTGATGCGGCCGTGGATCGCTGGCGATCCACGCAACATGCGGATGATGCCCAAGGCCGGCCGCCCTGGGCGATGCCGCCGTCCTGCGTGCGGCTGGAGTCGGGTCGCGGCTGCAGCCGCTTCTGCAGCAGATGCACGGACGCCCGGGAACGCGGGAGAGCAGAAAACGCGGCGCCGGCCGCCGCGTTCGGTCAGACGCCCTCGATGCTGCCATTGCGCCGCCGCTGCAAGGTGGCGGGCGTTCGTCTCCCGCTCAGGCCGCCTGCACGATATGCAGCGCCTTCGGGTTGCGCCAGGTCGCCAGCAGCCGCGCTTCCTGTTGCTTGGCCTCGTGCAGGTGCGCTTCCTTGACGTGGCCGTAGCCGCGGATGTGCTCCGGGATGCTGGCGATCTGCACCGCCAGCGCCAGGTTGTCCGCCTGCAGCCGCTGCAGCAGTTCGTCCACGGTGGCGAGGTAGTCGGCGATCAGTTGCCGTTCGCCGCGGCGCTCGGCGCTGTAGCCGAACACGTCGAAGGTGCCACCGCGCAACCGGCGCAGCTTGGCCAGCCACTTGAACGCGGTGAACATCCACGGGCCGTATTCGCGCTTGCGCAGCCGGCCTTGCGCGTCCTTCTTCGCCAGCAGCGGCGGCGCCAGGTGGAAGCGCACGCGATAGTCGCCCTCGAACTGCGCCTGCAGCTGCTGCGCGAACGCGCCACTGGTGTACAGCCGTGCCACTTCGTACTCGTCCTTGTAGGCCATCAGCTTGAATGCATAGCGCGCCACCGCTTCGGTCAGCGCGGTCGAGGCCGGGGCCACGCGCTGCTCGGCAGCGCGCACGCGCTCCACCAGCGCGGTGTAGCGTGCGGCGTAGGCGGCGTCCTGGTAATCGACCAGGAAGGCGTGGCGGCGCGCGACCAGCTCGGGCAGCGAGCGCGACAGGCGGCTGTCGTCCAGCGGCGCGTGGCCGGCCTCGCCGCTGTCGGCGGC
>NZ_AQOJ01000115.1:0-7998 GCF_000364685.1 Xanthomonas sp. SHU 166 | reverse complement strand
GTGGCTGATAGAATGCGCGCCGACCCGGCTGGAAGCCGCGCGCCAGGCCGGCGCGCTGTGCGCGCGCGACCCGCTGCCGACCGCGCTGGTCTGCTACAACGACGTGGTCGCGCTGGGCCTGGCCAGCGGCCTGGCCGAACGTGGCCGCATCGCCGGCCGCGACTACGCACTGATCGGCTTCGACGACATTCCCGAGGCCGCCGTTGCCACCCCGCCGCTGTCCACCGTCGCCGTCGCCCCGCGCGAGCGCGGCATGCAGGCCGCGCGCCTGGTGCTGGACGCGCTGCGCCACCGCCAGGCCCTGCCTGCGCTTACCATCGCCCCCGCCCGGCTGTGCCTGCGTGCCAGCAGCCGGGTCGCCCTCTCGCCCGTTCCCGGAGTCGCTGCATGAGCCGTCGCCCGCTGTCCAACACCGCCGCCATCGCGGTGGTCAGCATGATCTTCTTCACCTGGGGCGGCCTGACCAGCCTCAACGACGTGTTGATCCCGCATCTGAAAGCCGTGTTCCAGATGAACTACGCGCAGTCGATGCTCATCCAGTTCACCTTCTTCGGCGCCTACTTCCTGATGTCGGTGCCGGCCGGCGCGGTGGTGTCGCGGGTTGGCTACAAGGCCAGCATCGTCATCGGCCTGGTGGTGGCGGCGATCGGCGCGGCGATGTTCTACCCGGCCGCGCGCCTGCCCTCCTACCCACTGTTCCTGACCGCGCTGTTCGTGCTGGCCAGCGGCATCACCCTGCTGCAGGTGGCGGCCAATCCGTACATCAGCCTGATCGGCGCGCCGGAGAAGGCGCCGAGCCGGCTCAACTTCGCCCAGGCGCTGAACTCGCTGGGCACCACCGTGTTCCCGTGGCTGATCGGCCCGCTGATCCTGGCCGGCGCGGTGCTCGGTGCCGACCAGCTGGCGGCGATGAACCCCGAGCAGTTGTCCGCCTATCGCATCGAGCAGGCGCGCTCGGTGGAGATCCCCTACCTGATGCTGGCCGGCGGCCTGCTGCTGCTGGCGGTGTTCGTGCTGGTGATGCGGGTACCGTCGCTGCGCGAGGACAACGACGCCAGCGCCGAATCGCATCACCGCTTCGCCGACGCGCTGCGCCACCCGCACCTGCTGTGGGGCGTGGTGGCGATCTTCATGTACGTGGGCGCGGAGGTCTCGATCGGCAGCTTCCTGATCAACTACATCTCCGGCCCCACCACCGGTGGCCTGACCGAAGCCGCTGCCAGCCACTATCTGCCGTTCTACTGGGGCGGCGCGATGGTCGGCCGCTTCGCCGGCGCCGCGCTGCTGCAGTTCGTCCCGGCCCGCAAGCTGCTGGCGACCTTCGCCGGCATCGCCTCGCTGCTGCTGATCGCCACCATGCTCAGCACCGGCCATGTGGCGATGTGGAGCGTGATCGCCATCGGCCTGTTCAACTCGATCATGTTCCCGACCATCTTCACCGTCGCCATCGAGCGCCTGGGCGTGCTGACCAGCAAGGCCTCCAGTCTGCTGATCATGGGCATCGTCGGTGGCGCCCTGGTGCCGCTGGCGCAGGGCGCGCTGGCCGACGCCATCGGCATCCAGCATGCCTTCGTGATCCCGCTGCTGTGCTACGCCTACATCGTCTGGTATGGCCTGCGCGGTTCGCGCCTGTCGCCGGAATTGGCGGCGGCCGCGCCAACCACCGCGCCGACCGCGCGCGTGATGCACTGATCCGCTGATCCGTTCGCGTTGCGGCGGCGGCGCACACGCCGCCGCCGCGCACCACTGCCTTCCCCTCCCTCACCCAGCTCGCCAGCCAACCGCATGAACCTGCCCGCCACGCCCCTGCCCGACTTCGCCGACGCCGCCGTCCTGCGCGCACACATCGCCGACACCATGGCCTTCTACCACCCGCGCGCGATCGATCCGGCGGGCGGTTTCTTCCACTACTTCCGCGACGACGGTAGCGTGTACGACGCCGGCCATCGCCACCTGGTCAGCAGCACCCGCTTCGTCTTCAACTACGCGATGGCCGCGATCGAGTTCGCCGACTCGGCGCTGGCCGCCGAGTACCTGGACGCCGCGCGCCACGGCCTGCGCTACCTGCGCGAGGTGCACCGCGATACCGCCAGCGGCGGCTACGTGTGGACCCTGCGCGACGGCGTGGCCGAAGACCGCACCCAGCACGCCTACGGCGCCGCCTTCGTGCTGCTGGCCTACGCCACCGCGAAGAAGGCCGGCCTGGACACCGACGCGTGGATGGACGAGACCTGGCAGTTGCTGGAAACCCGCTACTGGGACGCCGCCGCCGGCCTGTACCGCGATGAGGCCACACCCGAGTGGACGTTCTCCAGCTACCGCGGCCAGAACGCCAACATGCACCTGTGCGAAGCGCTGATTGCCGCCTACGAGGCCAGCGCCGAGCCGCGCTACCTGCAGCGCGCGCTGCTGCTGGCCGACCACATCACCCGCCGCCAGGCGGCACTGGCCGGCGGCCTGGTGTGGGAGCACTACGACGCCGACTGGCAGGTGGACTGGGACTACAACCGCGACAACCCCAAGCACCTGTTCCGGCCGTGGGGCTTCCAGCCCGGCCACCAGGTCGAGTGGTCCAAGCTGCTGGTGCTGCTGCACGGGCACCTGCAGGCGTCCACCGGCACCGCGCCGGCGTGGCTGCTGCCGACCGCGCGGCACCTGTTCGACACCGCCCTGGCGCACGGCTGGGACGCGCAGCATGGCGGCATCGTCTACGGCTTCGCTTCCGGCACCGAAGACGCGCCGGTGGTCGGCGTGCCCGACGTGGCCGCGGCACCGACCTACTTCTGCGACGACGACAAGTACTTCTGGGTGCAGGCCGAAGCCATCGCCGCGGCCTCGCGGTTGCTGGCCGCCACCGGCGATGCGGCGTATCGCGCCGCCTACGACAGGCTGTGGGCGTATTCCTGGGAGCATCTGGTCGACCACCGCTACGGCGCCTGGTTCCGCATCCTCAGCCGCGACAACCGCAGCTACAGCGACGAAAAGAGCCCGGCCGGCAAGACCGACTACCACACCATGGGCGCCTGCCACGACGTGCTGGCGGTGATGCGCGGCAGCAAGGCGTTCGCGTAAGCGGATGCGACCTGCACAGAGGCGCAGCGATCCTGCGCCCCTGTTGCCCGTTGTAGGCGCGGCTTCAGCCGCGACCAGGTGTTCCCGGGAAGGCCCGGTCGCGGCTGAAGCCGCTCTTACAAGGGATGCGGCGCACCGTTCGATCCGGCATCTGCACCCACAAAAAAGCCCCGCACATGGCGGGGCTCTGTCGTGACCGCGAACCGCGCGCGATCAGTCGATGTCGAGGAAGCTGCGCAGCTGTTCCGAACGGCTCGGGTGACGCAACTTGCGCAGCGCCTTGGCCTCTATCTGGCGGATGCGCTCGCGGGTCACGTCGAACTGCTTGCCGACTTCCTCGAGGGTGTGGTCGGTGTTCATGTCGATGCCGAAGCGCATGCGCAGCACCTTGGCTTCGCGCGGGGTCAGCCCGGCGAGCACGTCGCGCACGGTCTCGGACAGGTTGATGTTGGTGGTGTTCTCGATCGGGGACTCCACGTTGGTGTCCTCGATGAAGTCGCCCAGATGCGAATCCTCGTCGTCGCCGATCGGGGTTTCCATCGAGATCGGCTCCTTGGCGATCTTCATCACCTTGCGGATCTTGTCCTCGGGCATGTCCATTTCCTTGGCCAGCTCCTCCGGGGTGGCCTCGCGGCCGTACTGCTGGAGCATCTGCCGGGAAATGCGGTTCAACTTGTTGATCGTCTCGATCATGTGCACCGGGATGCGGATGGTGCGCGCCTGGTCGGCGATCGAGCGGGTGATCGCCTGGCGGATCCACCAGGTGGCATAGGTCGAGAACTTGTAGCCGCGGCGGTACTCGAACTTGTCCACCGCCTTCATCAGGCCGATGTTGCCTTCCTGGATCAGGTCGAGGAACTGCAGGCCGCGGTTGGTGTACTTCTTGGCGATGGAGATCACCAGACGCAGGTTGGCCTCGACCATTTCCTTCTTGGCCTTGCGCGCCTTGGCCTCGCCGTAGGCCATGGCCCGGCTGATTTCCTTCAGCTCGGCCAGGCTCAGGTAGGTGGCCTGCTCGACCGCCACGGTGGCCTCCTGCTCGGCGATGATCTGGTCCTTGACGTCGCGCAGCGCCGACGACCACTTCTGCTTGCGCTTGAGCGCGTCGTCGACCCAGGCCACGTTGGTCTGGTTGCCTTCCCAGGAACGGATGAAGTCCTTGCGCGGCATGCGTGCCACGTGGGTGGCCAGGTGCAGCACGCGGCGCTCGTGGTCCTTGACCTGGGCCATGGTGTCGCGCAGCTTGCGCACCAGCACGTCGGTCAGCGGCAGCGGCAGCTTCAGGGTGACGAACACCTCGGCGATGTCGTTGCGCAGCTTGGTGACCAGCTTGTGCTCGGCGCCGTTCTTGGCGTGGGCCTTCTTGAACTTGGCGTATTCGGTGGCCAGCACTTCCATGCGCCGCGCGACCTCGGCCGGATCCGGACCGGTCGGGCCGGCATCCTCTTCGGCGGTGTCGACGTCTTCGTCGTCATCCTCGTCGGCATCGGCATCGGTGGCGCTGTCGTCGTCGGAAACCGCGACCGGCGGCGCCGGCTCTTCCTCGATCAGGTCGTTGAAGCCGACCACGATCTCGGCCAGCCGCTTCTTGCCTTCCTTGTGCTGTTCGTAGTCCTCGAGCAGGGTCTCCACCGCCAGCGGGAACGCGCCCAGCGCGGCCTGCACCTGGCCGAGACCTTCCTCGATGCGCTTGGCGATGGCGATCTCGCCTTCACGGGTCAGCAGTTCTACTGTGCCCATCTCGCGCATGTACATGCGCACCGGGTCGGTGGTACGGCCGCCTTCGGTGTCGAGCGCGGTCAGCGCCGCGGCGGCTTCTTCGGCCGCGGTGTCGTCGACTTCGCGGTTGCCGGTGTTGCCGTCGTTGAGCAACAGGGTTTCGGCATCGGGCGCAACTTCATGGACATCGATGCCCATGCCGTTGATCATGCCGATGATGTCTTCGATCTGTTCGGGGTCGACCAGATCGTCGGGAAGATGGTCGTTGACTTCCGCGTAGGTCAGATAGCCCTGTTCCAGGCCCTTGCTGATCAGTTGCTTGATGTCGGATTGCTGGGCAGGACGTTCGTTGGCCATGAGTGCTCGCGCCACCGGCAGGTAGGTGAATGAGTGAACCTAGCATTATAACAGCCCGGACCGCCGCTTGCCGGACGAGGAGCCTGAACGGCTCCGCCAGGAACGCGCCGGCGTCTACGGCCGGAGCAGGAAAGTGACCGGGCCGTCGTTGACCAGGCTGACGACCATATGGGCACCGAAGCGGCCGGTTTCCACCCCTGGCGGGTGCTGCGCGCGGCACACCTCCACCAATCGGTTGAAGCCGCGTTCAGCCTCGGCCGGCGGCGCCGCGGTGGTGAAACTGGGCCGCATCCCCGAGCGCGTGTCGGCGGCCAGGGTGAACTGACTGACCAGCAGCAGACCGCCGCCGGTGTCACGCAACGAGCGGTTCATGCGCCCGCTGTCGTCGGAGAACACCCGGTAGCCGAGCAGGCGCTCGGCCATGCGTTGCAACTTGGCCTCGTCGTCGCCCGGCTCCACCGCCACCAGTGCCAGCAGGCCGGGCCCGATCTGGCCCACGACCTCGCCATCGACGCTGACCGAGGCCTGGGTGACGCGTTGGATCAGCGAGAGCATAGGGCGGGGGTTGGGATTGGGGATTGGGGATTCGTCACTGGCCGCACCGCGACGAACGGTTGCGATCGTGCGGCATCATCGCCGAATGGGCGAGATTGAGAAAGCGACAGCGCACGCAGCCGACGCGATCCGCGATGCCGGGCGGGCGGGCCAGATGCGCCAAGCGGATAAACTGGGGCGATGAAACCCGCCACGCTCGCTTCCCTGCTGTACCGCTGCGCCGCCGCCGTGGCACGCCTGCCGTGGCCGTGGCTGCGCCGCCTGGCCGACGGCCTGGCCGGGCTGTGGCTGCGCCTGGATGCGCGCGAGAGCCGGGTGGTCCGGCGCAACCTGGAGTTGGCCTATCCGGAGCTGCTGCCCAGCGAGCGCGTGGCCCTGCAGCGCGACGTGCTGCGCTCGACCGCGCGGCAGGCGTTCGAGACCCTGGCGCTGTGGACCCGGCCGCCGGAGCAGAACCTGGCGCGGCTGCGCCTGCGCCACGGCCAGGACCTGTACGACGCGGCGCTGGCCGCCGGCCGCGGGGTGATCGTGGCCGCGCCGCATTTCGGCAACTGGGAGCTGCTCAACCAGTGGCTGGCCTCGCGCGGCGACATCGCCATCGTCTACCGCGCACCGGAGTCGGCCGTGGGCGACGCCTTCCTGCAGTTGGTCCGCAGCGGCGAGCGTGTGCGCCAGGTGCGCGCCGAGGGTCCGGCGGTGCGGCAGTTGTTCAAGACGCTCAAGGACGGCGGCGCGGTCGGCATCCTGCCCGACCAGCAGCCCAAGGCCGGCGATGGCGTGTTCGCACCGTTCTTCGGCGTGCCGGCGCTGACCATGACCCTGGTCAACCGCCTGGCCGAGCGCACCGGCGCCACCGTGCTGTTCGCCTGGTGCGAGCGCGTCGGCAACGACCTGGAGTTCGCCCTGCACGTGCAGCCGGCGCCGCCGGACATCGCCGATGCCGACCCGCTGCGCGCGGCCACCGCGCTCAACGCAGGCGTGGAGCGGGTGGCGCGGCGCGACCCGGCGCAGTACCAATGGACCTACAAGCGCTACACCCTGCGCCCGGACCCGGCCGAGCCCAATCCCTACGCCACCGAGCGCCATCCGCACTAAGAGCGACTGAGGCGCTCGCCTCTGACAAAGCCCGCGCTAATCGTCGTGCGGCTGCGCCGGGCCGGCGAGGATGCGCTGGTAGAACGCCAGGTCCAGCCAGCGCCCGAACTTGAAGCCGGCCTCGCGCACGGTGCCGGCGTGCACGAAGCCGAGTTGCTCGTGCAGGGCGATGCTGCCGGCATTGCTGGCGTCGATGCCGCCGACCAGCACGTGCACGCCGCGCGCCTGCGCGGTGTCGATCAGCGCCTGCAGCAGGCGTCGGCCCGCGCCACGGCCGCGATGGTCGCGGTGCACGTAGACCGAGTGCTCGACGCTGTACTTGAACGCCGGCCAGGCGCGGAAGGTGCCGTAGCTGGCGAAGCCGAGCAGGGTGCCGTCGGCGTCCTCCAGGCCCAGCACCGGGAAGTTGCCGGCGCGCTTGGTCGCGAACCAGGCCGCCATGCTCTCCGGCGGGCGCGGCCGGTAATCGTACAGCGCGGTGGAATGGACGATGGCGTCGTTGAAGATCTCCAGGATCGCCATGGCGTGGCGCGGTTCGGTGCAATCGACGAGTTGCATGCGGGGGCCGGAGCGGACGCGGTGCCGCACAGTAGCAAGCAACCGGCGGCGCGTGCACACCTCCCCTCACGCCGGCGCGTTGCCGCAGCCGCCGATTTGGTTGCATCGGCGGCGCGCGCGAGCGGGCACAGTGCGTTCCATCGCCTGCAGGCTGGCGCGTCCGGCAAAGCGCGCGACAATGGCGCCCGAGCGCCATCGGCGCCGACCGGCACCGTGCCGGGGCCACCGCGACCGGATGCGGCAGCCTTGAAGCGGCGCCGCCGATCCCCCATCTGGAGTCGTGCATGACCAGCCCCACCGCCCCTTCCGCGCACGCCTTCGGCGATCCTGCCGCGATCCGCAGCGAACGTGCGGCATCGGAGCTGCGCGCCGGGCGCCCGGTCCTGCTCGACGACGGCAACGGCCGCACCCGTGCGGTGATGGCGCTGGACAGCAGCACCGAACCGTCCTACCTCGGCTTCGCCGAGGCCACCGGGCAGCGGCACTACCTGTTCGTGACGCCGCCGCGCGCGCAGGTGCTGGGCCTGGACGCGCCGCAGGGCGCGCGCATCGCCCTGGCCGGGCACTCCTACGACGCGCTGGCGGCGCTGGCCTACCTGCGCGACGGCCCGGTGCCCGCGCACTGGCTGCCCGGCGACGCGC
>NZ_AQOJ01000114.1:0-7879 GCF_000364685.1 Xanthomonas sp. SHU 166 | reverse complement strand
GGCGGCCGCCTGCGCTGCCCGCTGGCGATCGCCCTGCCGGCGTTGCAGGCGCGGCTGGATCCGCAGCGGATCGAGGCTGCCGTGCCGGCGATGACCGAGTGGCCGGCGCAGGCGGCGCCAGTGGGCGAGTAGGCGCCGCCTACCTTGAGCGCTTGCGTGAGCGGAGCGTTACGCCTCGACACCGTTGGCGTTGGAAGTGACTGGCGTTCATCGTCACGCGCGTCGCGACTGAAGTCGCTCCCACAGGGGCCTACGGCGAGCCTGCCCGGTGCACTGTGGGAGGGACTTCCGTCCCGACTGCAGACGGCCTGAGAGGACCAGGCAGGTCTTTCGTGCACTTCATCGCGAACATCGCCCGCCGTCACGGACCCCTCAGCGCGGAAGGTCGATCATCGCGGTTCCCCCACGCGTCTGCGCCTGCGTGCGCCGCGCTCTTTGCCAGGACCCCACCATGTCCCCGACCCACGCCGCCGCGTTGCCCGACACCATGACCGCGATCGAGATCCGCCAGCCCGGTGCGCCCGAGGTGCTGGTGCCGGTGCGCGTGCCGCTACCGCACCCCGGGCGCGGCGAACTGCTGGTGCGGGTGGCTGCGGCGGGCGTCAACCGTCCCGACGTGATGCAGCGCCAGGGCAGCTATCCGCCGCCGCCGGGCGCCTCGCCGCTGCCGGGGCTGGAGTTCGCCGGCGAGGTGGTCGGCCTGGGCGAGGGCGTGGAGCGCTACCGGCTGGGCGACCAGGTCTGCGCGCTGGTCGCCGGCGGCGGCTATGCCGAATACGCGGTGGTGCACGAGCGCAACGCCCTGCCGGTGCCGGCGGCGCTGAGCCTGACCGAGGCCGCGGCGGTGCCGGAAACCTTCTTCACCGTGTGGACCAACGTGTTCCAGCGCGGCCGCCTGCAGTCCGGCGAGACCCTGCTGGTGCACGGCGGTACCTCCGGCATCGGCAGCGTGGCCACGCTGCTCGGGCGGGCCTTCGGCGCGCGGGTGATCAGCACCGTGGGCTCGGCCGACAAGCGCGCGGCCAGCCTGGCGCTGGGCGCGGAGGCGGCGATCCTGTATCGCGAGGAAGACTTCGTCGCCGAGACCAAGCGCCTCACCCAGGGTCGCGGCGCCGACGTGATCGTGGACCTGATCGGCGGCGACTACCTGGCGCGCAACTACCAGGCCGCGGCGCTGGACGGGCGCATCGTGCAGATCGGCATCCAGCAGGGCAAGGTGCGCGAACTGGACCTGATGCCGCTGCTGGCCAAGCGGCTGACCCACACCGGCTCGACCCTGCGTCCGCGCTCGGTGATGGAAAAGGCGGCGATCGCGCGCGAACTGGAGCAGCAGGTGTGGCCGCTGCTGGCGCAGGGCCGGATCAAGCCGCAGGTGGACCGCTGCTTCCCGCTGCAGGAGGCGGCGCAGGCGCATGCGTTGATGGAATCCAGCGCGCATATCGGCAAGATCGTGCTGACGACGGACGCGCGGTGAACCGGATATCGGTCGTGGCGACCCGCCCGCCGTCGTAGGAGCGGCGCGCTTCGGTCGCGACAGGCAGCCGGCGCAGGCGCCGGCGCGCCCACACGGCACGCGTGACCGCGCCCGCCGCTGGCCCGGTTCAAGCACCGCGCCGTATAGTGCGCCGCACGCGCGGTGGTCCGCGCTTGCCCGTGCCGGTCCCTGCGTGCGCCTGCTGCCCCGTTCCGCGTCTCCATCTTCCCTGTTGCGTTACGCCCTGCTGCTGTTGTGGCTGTGCGCGGCGGTGGCGTCGGCCCAGCCGCAGGACGCCGCCGACGCACCGCCGGACCCGCAGACCCTGCTGGACAACGCCGCAAAGTCGCTGAAGGACGCGCGCGGCAAGGAAGTGGATGCCGGCAACCAGGCCGCCTTCCAGGACCTGGTCACGCAGGTCTCCGACGCCTCCAACGATGCGCAGACTGCCGCCGATGCGCTCTCGCAGCAGTTGGCGCAGGTCAATGCACGCCTGCAGCAACTCGGTGCGGCCGCCACCGGCGACTCCCCCGACATCGTTGCGCAGCGCAAGGCGCTGACCAAGCAACGCGACAGCCTGGACTCGGGGGTCAAGCGCGGCAAGCTGATGGTGGTGGAGGCGCGGCAGCTGGCCGACGAGATCGAACGCGCGCGCGCCGAGCATTTCAGCCAGGAGCTGTCGCTGCGCTCGCCGTCGCCGCTGTCGCCGGCGCTGTGGAAGCAGATCGCCGCCGATTTCCCCGACGACCAGGCCAAGCTGCTGGCGCTGTACACGCTCGGCATGCAGTCGCTGCAGGACGCGATCGCCGAGCATGGCAGCGGCGCGCTTGGCGTCGGCATCGCCATCGCGCTGATCCTGCTGTTCCCGCTGCGCTACCTGCTGCGCTGGCTGGGCAAGCGCTATGCGGTGTCGCGCGCGCCGGGCAGCCGCCTGCGCCGGTCGGGTCTGGCGATCTGGTTCCTGCTGCTGGGCACGTTGACCCCGGGCCTGGCCGCGCTGGCCCTGGCCGAGGCGCTGCGCAGCATCGATGCGGTGCCGGAGCGCCTGGACGCAGTGCTCAACGGCTTCGTGGTGGTCAGCTTCGCCGCGGCCTTCATGGGCTCGCTCGGCGCCAGCGTGCTGCTGCCGAACCAGCCGAGCTGGCGGCTGTTCCCGATCGACGACGCCACCGCGCGACGCCTGCGCAAGTACACCTGGGCCACCGCGGCGCTGGCCTGGCTCAGCAGCATGCTGCTGGTGATCAACCAGGCCGCGCGCACCAGCGACTCGGCCACCGTCGCCGCCGACGGGGTGATCGCGCTGGTCTACGGCGTGCTGATCCTGGCCACCCTGACCAGCCTGTCGCGGCTGCGCCGGCGCCAGTACGCCGAAGCGGCGGCACAGGCCCTGGCCAATGCGCAACCGCCGCCGCCCGGGCAGCACGGCGGTGCGCTGGCGTTGATCGGCGTGCTGGTCAAGGTCGCGGTGGTGGTGGCGCTGCTGGCGGCGCTGCTGGGCTATCTGCACCTGGGCCTGTTCATCACCCGGCAGATCATCTGGATCACCATGATCGTCGGCGCGATCCGCCTGCTGATGACCTTCGCCGACGACTTCGCGTTGTGGCTGTTCGCCAGCGAAGGCCGCATCGGCCGCGCCGCCAATGGCGCGTTCGGGGTGCGCTCGAGCAGCCTGGAGCAGGCCGGGGTGCTGACCTCGGCACTGATACGGGTGGTGCTGTTGCTGATCGGCGTCGGCGCGCTGTTGATGCCGTTCGGCACCAACGTCTCGATCGTCTCGGACTGGTTCTCGCTGCTGTCCGATGGCATCCGCCTCAGCGACAAGGTGGTGCTGTATCCGGGCGCGATCGCCCGCGCGGTGCTGGTGCTGCTGCTCGGTCTGGGCGTCATGCAGTACCTGCATCGCTGGCTGACCCAGACCTACCTGCCCAAGACCGAACTGGACGACGGCTCGCGCAACTCGATCAGCACGGTGGCGCGCTATGTCGGCATCATCCTGGCGGCGTTGTGGGCGCTGGCCGCGCTGGGCATCGGCCTGGAGCGGATCGCGCTGGTGGTCAGCGCGCTGTCGGTCGGTATCGGTTTCGGCCTGCAGTCGATCACCCAGAACTTCGTGTCCGGCCTGATCCTGCTCGCCGAGCGCCCGGTCAAGATCGGCGACTGGATCAAGATCGGCGACCAGGAAGGCGATGTGCGCCGGATCAGCGTGCGCGCCACCGAGATCCAGGTCGGCGACCGCTCCACCCTGATCGTCCCCAACTCCGAACTGATCACCAAGACCCTGCGCAACATGACCCTGGCCGGGCCGCTGGGCCGGGTGCAGATCCAGTTCGCGGTCTCGCTGGGCACCGACGTGACCAAGCTGCGCGCGTTGCTGCTGGAGCTGTACGCGGCACACCCGGGCGTGCTGGACGACCCGGCGCCGTCGGTGTTCATCGACTCCATCGCCAACGGCCACGTCACCCTCAACAGCTTCGCCTACGTGGCCTCGCCGCGGCTGACCTACGGCACCCGCAGCGAACTGTTCTTCGCCCTGCTGCAGCGCCTGGCCGAGGAGGGCATCGCCCTGGAGTCGCCGCAGGAAGTGAAGCTTTTACGCGATCCGCGGGAGTAGCCGGATCGGGGAGTGGTGGAGCGCGAAGCGGCTTCGGCCGCCAGCTGTCGGCGCCGCAGGTCGCAGCTGAAGCCGCTCCTGCGATTCCCCATTCCCGATTCCCCACTCCCAGCTTCTAGCGCCTCCCGCGTTCCTCGCGCGCGCGGATGCGTCGGTCGAACAGCACGGCGCTGACCACGATACCCAGGCCCAGAATCACGCCCAGCAGAAACAGCACCATCGCGATCGCCGGGTAGCCGAACAGCTTGCTGCCGGTGTCGATGCGCATCATCTGCGTGGAGGCCAGGATCAGCGCGGCGGTGACGATGCCGGCGGCGACGCGGTTGGCGATCTTCTGCAGGCTCTCCATCAGCCGCGATTCCTCCAGCCCGGCCACGCGCACCTGCAGGCGGTTCTCCGCGGCCAGGGTGAGGATGTCCGAGAGTCGGCGCGGGCCTTCGCGCAGCAGCGCCTGCAGCTCCATCGCCTCGCTGGCCAGGTTGGCCGCCGACAGCGATTTCTTCAGGCGCGCGCGCATCACGTGCTGCAACTGGTCCTCGACCACCACGCGGGTGTCCAGGTGCGGCGATAGCGCGCGGCACACCGCTTCCAGGTTGAGCAGGGTCTTGCCGAGCAGGCTCAGCTCCGGCGGCGTGCGCAGCCCGTAGGCGGTGGCGATGCGCACCAGGTCCAGCACCACCCGGCCTTCGGACATCGCATCGTGCGCCGCGTAGCGGGCGATCATCTGCCCGGTCTCGCGCTGGTAGCGCTCCTCGTCGAAGTCCTCCAGGCGCGTGCTCAGCGCGATGGTTTCCTCGGCCACTTCCTCGCCGCGGCCGTCGACCGCGGCGAACAGCAGCTTGAGCAGGCGCTCGCGCAGCTTCGGCGGCACGTGCGCGACCATGCCCAGGTCGAAGATCGCCAGGCGTCCGTCGGCGAGCACGCGCAGGTTGCCCGGATGCGGATCGGCGTGGATCTCGCCGTGCACGAACATCTGGTCCAGGTAGCCGCGCACCAGCGCCGCGGCCAGGTCGTCCATCGGCTGCTCGGTGCGGCGCAGCCCGGAGATCTTGTCCACGCGCACGCCTTCGGCCAGCTGCATGGTCAGCACGCGGCGGCTGCTCAGGTCCCACACCGGCTGCGGCACCCACAGCTGCGGGAACGGGCGCAGGTGCTCGCCGAAGCGCGCCAGGTTCTCGGCCTCGGCCTCGTAGTTCAGTTCGGCCAGCAGCGCCTTGCCGAACTCGGCCAGCCAGTCGGCGAAGCGGATGCGCCGGCCCAGCCCGGTCAGCTTGTCGGCGGCGCTGGCGAAGCTGCGCAGCACCTCTAGGTCCGCGCGCACCTGCGCGGCGACCTCGGGCTTCTGTACCTTGATCGCCACCGGGGTGCCGTCGCGCAGCGCGGCGCGGTGCACCTGCGCCAGCGAGGCGCTGCCCAGCGGGGTGTCGTCGAAGGCGGAGAAGGCCTTGTTGATGCCGACGCCCAGCTCGGCCTCGACGATCTCGCGGATGCGTTCGCTTGGAATCGGCGTGGTGTTCTCCTGCATCCGCTCCAGGGCGGTGGCGAACTCCGGCGGCACCACGTCCGGGCGCGTGGACAGCATTTGCCCGAGCTTGACGAAGGTCGGCCCGAGCGCCTCCAGGTCGGTGACGAACTGTTCGGGCGTGCCTTCCGGCGGCAGCTCGTGCTCGCCCTGGGCGGTCTCCATGTCCATGCCGGAAAACACCCCGGAGCTGCGGTAGCGCAGCAGCAGGCGCAGGATCTGGGTACGGCGGCTGAGGCCGCCGATCACGTGCGGGGTGGCCGCAGCGTCGGGCGTCGCGCTCAAGGTGGGCTCCGGGCAAGGATGGGCGCGCTCGAGTGTGGCGACGGCTTGGTCGTCGCGTGGTGAATCCCGCTGCGCGTCGTGGATCGCAGGTGCGCGGGCGTGGTGCCGGCGGCAAGGTCGGCGACGGCGCTGTCGGCCAGCGCGGCGGCGGCCGTTGCTGGGACGACGCACCCACGGCGTATCCTGCCCCGCAACGAGAGCCAGAGAACAGCGCGCAGTGCAGCGGGGTGAGTGGCGATGGCGGTGAGCGGGCAGGGATGCAACGGACGGTCGTGGTGCGTCGACCGATGGCAGATGACGCCAGCCACGCGACGTGCTGCACCGGCACCTTACCTGTTCGGCAGGGCTCTCGACCGATGAGGTGGCGTCGGCTCGCGCTGCTGGCGGCTGGGGTGGCCGTGGTGCTGCTCGTGGCGGCCTGGCTGGGCGAGGACGGCGGCGGCATTGCCACCGAGGCGCGCACGGCGCTGCGGGCGCTGGCACGCGCGCTGTTCTGACGCGCCGAGGTCCGCTGGCCTCTGGCCGGCCGCCACGGCCGGCCTTACCCTTGGCCTCCGTTGCCCGTCGCCAGGAACGCCACCATGTCCTTCATCGTCTCGCATGCCGTTGGCCATGCCCGTGTGCTGTCGGCGCGTGCACGCCTGGCCTTGCTGCTCGTGCTGTTGTCGTCGACCGCGACCGCGACCGCCGCGACGCAGACCCAGCGGTATGCCGGCGACGACTTCGACGCCAAGGCCTTCGCCGCCACCACGCACCGCCGTTACGACCTGCAGGACTTCTCCGATCGCTACCGCGCCACCTTGGAGATCGAGGACAGCGGCGAGGTGTTCCGTCCCGGCATCGTGCGCGTGTTCGCCCGCGGCAACGCCACGCCGCTGCTCGAGGTGGCCTCGCCGGAGCTGGTGGTGGACACCGATGCGAAGAGCGGCAAGGTCAAGGCCAATGTGCACGAGCTGCCGTACGGCGAGCAGAGCGTGCTGATCTACGACGATTTCAATTTCGACGGGATCAAGGATCTGGCGGTGATGGACGGCCAGAACAGCTGCTATCACGGCCCGTCCTACCAGGTGTACCTGGGCACCGCCGACGGCTTCGAGGCCGATGCGGACTTCACCGAGCTGGCGCAGAGCAACTGCGGCCTGTTCGAGGTGGATGCGCAGGCGCGCGAACTCCACACTATGACCAAGGACGGCTGCTGCTGGCACCAGTACGCGACGTATTCGGTACGCGACGGCGCGCCGCTGCTGGAGCGCGAGGTGGTGGAGGATGCGCGCAGCGAGGGGCCGGGCCTGGCGCAGGAGACGGTGTACCGCGACCGTGCCGGCAAGCGCGTGGCCGACACCCACTACCTGTGGGACGAGCAGGGCGGCACCACCGCGGGCGAGCGCAAGATCCTGCTCGAGTTCCGCCTGGCGCCGGCTGGCAAGCGCATCGTGGTGTTCGCCAATGTCGGCGACGGCGGCAGCAGCAAGCCGTTCTATGCGGCGATCGGCGCGCAGCAGCGGGTGGACCTGCTGTATCCGGACGCGCAGGGCGAGGCGATGGACTACGACGCCGACCGCCATCTGCTCAGCTTTGCGCGTGGCGACACCACCTACCGCATCGTCGGCAACGCGCAGGGCGTGCCGCAGCGCATGGAGGTGGTGGTGCGCGGCAAGACCCAGCCGCTGGCGCTGCAGTCCGGTTCGGTGCATGGCTCGCTGCAGGCGGTGGCGCAGGTGCTGGACGCGGCGTCGGCGGAGTAGGGGGGCGACGGGGCGTTGCTCCGAAGCAACTGGCGATTTTGGCTTGCGCGCGTCGGGACTGAAGTCCCTCCCACAGTGCGCTCGGACAGCTCGCCGCAAGCCTTGTACGAGCGGCTTCAGCCGCGACAGGCGTTTCCGAACACGCCTGCCGTCCCGATTGACCCATAGCTGCCTCGCACCGCATCGGCCGACCCGACCGGCCGCTTCACCGCCACGCCGCGAACGCCCGCGCCACCGCTTCG